>CALHOI010000005.1 GCA_938035525.1 uncultured Granulosicoccaceae bacterium | reverse complement strand
TTTTAATCCGCTCAAACGAGAAAACCACCCAAAAAGGGTGGTTTTCGTGATCTTGCCGCCGGCAAGTGTGCCTACGTGTAATTCCGCTCCAGCATTACAGGTACAGCCAAAATGCGATTTTACAGTGCGCGAACCTGCGCGTTAAACCGACGCTTGTATCGAGCAGCTTTGTTCTTATGAATAAGGCCCTTACGCGCCATATGGTCAAGAACGGGGATTGCTTCTTTCAGAGCGGTCTCAGCTGTGCCTTTGTCGCCAGCTGCAATCGCTGTAAACACCTGCTTAACTTTGGTTCTCATCATGGAGCGCTGACTGGCGTTGCGCTGGCGAGATTTCTCGGCCTGGCGTGCGCGTTTGCGTGCCTGTGCTGAATTGGCCACGGACTACCTCTTAATAAATGTGTAAAAATGACAGTTAGCCGACTATTATGCTTGGCTGGCACTTAAGAGTCAATCAACCCCTGTGGTTAAAAACAATCCAATGAGAGTTTTTGCGTGAGCCTGGCCAAGTCCAGCTCCATTGTGGGCATCATGACCTTGCTGTCGCGGGTGCTCGGATTTGTTCGCGACCAGGTGCTGGCGATTGTTTTTGGGGCCGGCGCGGTCACCGATGTGTTTCTGGTGGCCTTCAAAATTCCCAACTTTTTGCGCCGTCTGTTCGCGGAAGGGGCGTTTGCACAAGCTTTTGTGCCCGTCTTCACTGAGTACAAGGAAACCAAGAGCCCCGAGGCCCTGCGCGATCTTGCCGCCCATGTGGTGGGCACACTGGCGATTGTCCTGCTGGTTATCAGCACACTGGGAGTGATGCTGGCACCACTGCTGGTTATGCTGTTTGCACCCGGCTTTATCAGCGACCAGTCACGCTTTGATCTGGCCACCCACATGTTGCGCATCACTTTTCCTTATCTGTTTTTTGTGTCATTGCTGGCCTACGCTGGCAGCATACAGAACACCTTCGGGCGTTTTGCCGTGCCCTCTTTCACCCCGGTGCTGCTGAATATCTGCATGATCAGCGCAGCTTTGTTTTTCTCACCCATGTTTGCACAACCGATTGTCGCCTTGGCCTGGGGTGTGTTCGCTGCAGGCTTACTGCAACTGGCCCTGCAACTGCCCTTTTTGCAGCAACTTGGGCTGCTGCCAAAGCCGCGCTGGGGCTGGAAACACAGCGGCGTGCGGCGCATTCTTAAGCTGATGGCACCCGCCATTCTGGGTTCGTCGGTCGCCCAAATCAATCTGTTGCTGGACACTATTATTGCCTCATTTTTAATGGTAGGCAGTTTGAGCTGGCTTTATTACTCCGATCGCTTAATGGAATTCCCTTTGGGTTTATTGGGGGTAACACTAGGCACAGTGATTTTGCCGCGCTTATCGAAGGAACACGCACAAAAATCCCCAGAGCAATTTAAAAAAACCATCGACTGGGCGCTGAGGCTGGTGTGCTTGATTGGCATACCGTCAGCCATTGGTCTGGTGGTGCTGGCTGCACCCATGATCAGCACCCTGTTTGAGTACGGTAAATTCACACCCCGCGACACCACGATGGCCAGCTATAGCTTGATTGCCTACTCGCTGGGATTGCCGGCATTTATTCTTATTAAAATATTTGCGCCAGCATTTTTTGCGCGCCAGGACACTAAAACACCGGTGCGCATTGGCATTATCGCGCTGGTCACTAACATGGTTTATAACCTGTTATTAGTATTACCCATGGTTTGGCTGGGGTTTGCAGCACCCCACACGGCGCTGGCTATCGCCACCAGCATGTCGGCGTGGCAGCAGGCTTATATGTTGTATCTGCAACTTAAAGCGCAGGGTATTTATCAACTTCCCGCCGAGCTACTGCAACTAGCCAAACGCATGGCCATTGCCTGGCTGGTACTGGGCATTGTGATTTGGGCGCTTAGCAATCACGACTGGCACACCTTGAACGCATCGGCTCGGGCACTAAAATTACTGGTTATAATTGTGGCGGGTGGTGTGTCTTATGCCCTCGCTTTACTACTCATTGGCATCAAACCGAAGCTTTTTGCCAGCCCATAAGGCCAGCTGCAAATGAAACTTTCACAATGCGACTAATTCGCGGACTCCAACGTTGGCGAGAAACCGGCCCCTGCGTTGTTAGCATCGGTAACTTTGATGGCGTGCACCGTGGTCATCAGGCCATGTTGCAGCAACTCAACACCATCGCCAAAGAACACAACTTGCCATCGTGCGTGATTAGCTTCGAACCCACCCCGCAAGAGTTCTTTAGTCCTGATCAATCACCTGCACGTTTAAACGGTTTTCGCGATCGTGTGCAAAGTATTGCGGCCGAGCAATGTGACAATCTGCTATTGCTGACTTTCGACGAAGCGCAGTCGCGCCAAAGTGCCGAAGACTTCGTTAAAAAAGTGCTGGTTGAGACGATTAAGGTTCGCCATGTGCAGGTGGGCGATGACTTTCGCTTCGGTTATCAGCGCGCTGGCGACATTAACTTATTGCACAAGCTGGGGCAGGAACACGGATTTACTGCCAGTGCACACGATACCTTCAGTATTGACGGTAAGCGCGTATCCAGCACGCTGGTTCGCAAACACCTGGGTGCGGGCAAACTGTCTGAGGCCGCCGACCTGCTTGGCCACCCGTATCGCATTACAGGCCGGGTCATTCATGGCGAAAAAGTCGGTCGCCAGCTAGGCTTCCCCACGGCCAACATTACACTGCGCCAGCACCGCCCGCCACTTCGGGGCGTATTTGCCGTGGTGGCGCACGATAAAACCAGCGGTCAATCGTACCCTGGGGTTGCTAACCTGGGTGAACGCCCAACTGTCGGCGGACGAAAATTACTGCTGGAAGTACACATGTTAAAGCACGATATTGACGTTTATGGTCACCATATACAGGTCGATTTCATGGAGTTTGTGCGTAGCGAACAAAAATTCGACTCCCTCGATGCGCTGAAAGAGGCAATTTCCAATGATTCGGACACAGCCTTAGCGCAACTGAAGGGCAATCCACAACTCACATACCTGTTTAATCGCATACACTAAGTGGTATCAAAACCAAACAAGCTGACGTGCTGCTCGTGACCGACTACAAACAAACCCTGAACCTGCCCAAGACCGACTTTCCCATGAAAGGCAATCTGGCTCAAAAAGAGCCTGAAATGCTTAAACGCTGGGAAAAGGACAACGTGTACCAACAGATTCGGGACGCCTCGAAAGGGCGACCCAAATTTATTCTGCACGATGGCCCGCCGTACGCCAATGGCGACATTCACATTGGTCACGTGGTCAATAAAGTCTTAAAGGACATGATCGTCAAAAGCAAGCAACTGGACGGTTACGATTCGCCGTACACACCCGGTTGGGATTGCCACGGCTTACCCATTGAAAACAAAGTGGAGTCCATTGTTGGCAAAGCCGGCGACAAAGTCACCGAAGCCGAATTTCGACAAAAATGCCGTGAGTACGCAACCAAGCAAATCGATAACCAGCGAGAAGAATTCAAGCGCCTGGGTGTATTTGGCGATTGGGACGACCCATACCTGACCATGAATTTTGCCAACGAAGCCAATACGGTTCGTGCTTTGGGGAAAATCATGGAAAAGGGCCACATTTATAAAGGTGTTAAGCCGGTGCACTGGAGTTGGGGTGCACACTCTGCCATGGCTGAAGCAGAAGTCGAATACGAAGACAAAGTATCAACGGCAATTGACGTACGTTTCTGGCCTAAAGATAAAAAAAGTTTACTCGATAAATTTGGCGCCAGCGATGACGGCACAGAACTTAGCGTGGTTATCTGGACCACAACACCCTGGACTATTCCGGGCAACTTAGCTGTGTGCGTTCACCCTGAGCTTAACTATGCGCTGGTTGCCTGCAATGGCGAGCGCCTGATCATGGCAGACGACATGGTAGAAAGCGTGATGCAACGCTACGGCTATGAATCATTTGAACGCGTTGGCACAACGGCAGGCGCCAATCTGGAAAACCTCGTATTACAACACCCGCTATACAAACGTGATTCGTTAATAGTTTTGGGTGACTACGTCACCACTGAAACCGGCACAGGCTGTGTGCACACCGCACCCGATCACGGTGTAGACGATTTCTACACGGGTAAGCGCTACAACCTTGAGCTACTGGACCCGGTTAACGATAACGGCGTTTACCGCGACAACGTAGCAATGTTTGCTGGCCAGCATGTCAGTAAAGTTGATCAACCAATACTCGACGCGTTAATCGATGCGGGCAAATTGGTGTTCAGTGACAAATACAAACACAGTTACCCGCATTGCTGGCGAACCAAAACGTTCATTATTTTTCGCGCTACACCACAATGGTTTGTCAGCATGGACAACCATGATTTGCGCAAAGACACCTTAAGCGAAATTGCCAAAGTCAAATGGATACCAGACTGGGGTCAATCACGCATTGAAGGCATGATTGCCAATCGTCCCGACTGGTGTATCTCCCGTCAGCGATACTGGGGTGTGCCTATTCCATTTTTTTTACACAACGAAACCGGTGAACTGCACAGCGACACGCCAGCACTATTGGAGCAAGTGGCGCAGCGCGTCGAAAAGTCCGGCATTCAAGCCTGGTTTGACTTGGAACCAAGCGAGTTGCTGGGTAATGATGCTGTTAACTACAGCAAAGTCACCGACGTACTCGATGTGTGGTTTGATTCGGGCACATCGTTTTTTCATGTATTACAGCAAAAAGATGAAATGACGTACCCGGCCGATATGTACCTGGAAGGCTCTGACCAACATCGTGGTTGGTTTCATTCATCGATTCTTGCCAGTACGGCTATTAACAAGCATGCACCCTACAAACAAGTGTTAACACACGGCTTCACCGTTGATAAAGACGGTAAGAAAATGTCCAAGTCGTTAAAGAACACCATTGCACCGCAAACATTAATGAAAACGCTGGGAGCAGATATTGTTCGGTTGTGGGTCTGTTCGGTGGACTACCAGGGCGAAATGAGCGTATCGCAAGAAGTACTTGATCGTATGGCTGACTCTTACCGCCGCATCAGAAACACGGCAAGGTATTTACTGAGCGCCATTAACGACTTTGACCCGGCAAGCGATGCTGTTGCCGCCGATGACATGGTTGCGATAGATCGCTGGGCGGTTGATCGCACGCTACAAACGCAACAGGCGGTACAGCAAGCCTACGACAGTTATCAGTTCCATGCGGTGTATCAAAACATCCATAATTTTTGCAATGTCGATATGAGTAATTTTTATCTCGACATTATCAAAGACCGCCAGTACACCATGGCGCCAAACAGCCCTGGCAGACGCTCTGCCCAAACTGCCATGTATTTGATAGCTGAAGCGTTGGTTCGCTGGATTAGTCCGGTATTAAGTTTTACCAGTGATGAAATCTGGCAGCACATACCAGGTGATCGCAGCGATTCGGTATTTACCAAACCGTACTTTGGTGGCTTGTTTGCCCTTGATAACAATGCAGCACTCAGCAAACAACAATGGGACAGCGTTGTAGATACCCGCAATGCAGTAACCAAAGCCCTGGAAGTACTTCGAGCCGACAAACAAATTGGTGGCGGACTGGACGCGGCACTTACGCTGTATTGTGATGGCGACTTGGCCGACACGCTAAACAAACTGGGGGATGAATTACGCTTTGTGTTTATTACCTCAGACGCGCAAATCAAAGCTTTCGATGAAAAGCCCGATGATGCTGCTGTTGTCAGCATTGGCGATGCGTCTTTGGCGATCGTTGCCAATAAAACCGAGGCTGAAAAATGCGTGCGATGCTGGCACAAGCGAACCGATATTGGCGAAGTAAGCGAGCACCCCGAACTGTGTGCACGCTGTGCATCCAATGCATTCGGTGACGGCGAACAACGCGCATTCGCCTAGGGACAACTTATGCCTCAGTATCTTCGATTCGGTATTGCCATTTTTTGCGTGATATTAGACCAGTGGACAAAAATTGCCGCTGCCAATGCACTTGATTTGCACGAGACCATTGTGGTCTTGCCAATGTTTAATATTTTTTTAGCGCATAACTACGGCGCTGCATTTAGCTTTTTAAGCGACGCTGGGGGTTGGCAACGCATACTGTTTACCACCATTAGCTTTGTAGTCAGTATTCTGTTAATTGTCTGGCTCTATAAGCTCACCATGCGCGAAAAATGGATGAGCCTGGCCTTTGCGCTGTTATTGGGTGGCGCTGTTGGCAACCTGATTGACCGCGCAATGCGTGGCTACGTTATAGACTTTATCCAGGTGTACTATGACAAATGGTATTTCCCCACATTCAACATTGCGGACTCTGCCATTTTTTGTGGTGCCGCATTAATGTTGCTGCTGACATTCTTTGAAAAAGACACCGAAGACAACACAGATACCAAGTTAGCAGATCACAAGGCAGCAAAATCCGAGAAAGAGCCAAAATGAATATACTCTTAGCCAACCCAAGAGGGTTTTGTGCCGGTGTCGATAGAGCCATAGAAATTGTGGAACGCGCACTGGAGATTCACGGCGCGCCTATTTATGTTCGCCACGAAGTGGTACACAATAAATTTGTTGTTGATAAACTTCGCGACAAGGGTGCTGTGTTTGTCGATGAACTGGATGAAGTACCCGATGATAATACCGTTATCTTCAGCGCGCACGGCGTATCACAAGAAGTGGAAGACACGGCCAGCAAACGCGGCTTACAAGTTTTCGATGCCACCTGTCCTCTTGTAACCAAAGTCCACCTTGAAGTGGTCAAATACGCCAAACAAGGCAAAGAAGTGATTCTTATCGGGCATGCTGGTCACCCCGAAGTTGAAGGCACAATGGGCCGCTACGACACATCCAACGGCGGACGTATTATTCTGGTGGAAAAGCCTGAGGATGTGGCCAAGCTGCAAATTAAACAACCTGACGAGCTGGCCTTTGTCTCCCAAACCACGCTGTCGGTTGACGACACACAAGATATTATCAACGCGCTGCGCGAGCGATTCCCCGGCATTGCTGCACCCAACAAAGATGATATTTGTTATGCCACGCAAAACCGTCAGGACGCGGTAAAAGATCTGTGTAAACAAGTAGACTTACTGCTGGTGGTTGGCGCAAGCAACAGCTCTAATTCCAATCGCCTGCAGGAGCTGGGCGAGCGTGCCGGTGTTGACTCTTACCTGATTACCCGCGCACAAGACATAAAACAGCAATGGCTTGATGGCAAATCCAATATTGGCGTCACTGCTGGAGCCTCTGCCCCAGAAGTATTGGTTCAGGAAGTGATCTCACGACTACAGGAAGCCGGTGGCACAACAGCCAAGGAAAACGATGGCATATTAGAAAACGTATCGTTTTCGATTCCAAAAGAGCTAAGAAGAATGGACAGACCGCCAACGTGATTGAAGGCGGTCTGTAAATGATGGTTTTAAACTTTTAGCAAGATGCGCTTTTAAAGCGTAAGCAACTTTCCAAAACTAACTTGCTTTCAGCAATGACTGCACGTTAACCAGCTTACTGGTTGCAGCACGCATAATTTCTGTTGGCGCTTTTAAATCAATACCTGCTTGTTGCAATCGACGCGCAAGCAACAAGTTATCAGCATTTGGAATAGAGCTGGGCTGACCGTCCGGCATTTCAGACTGAATAATAAGCAACGATGCCGTTACCAGGTCGGTGTAAGTGATATCGCCGGTGTGGTTTCGATACCAATCACGAGCAACATTCGCTGAATTAATAAATTCTTCTGGGAAGTCCCAATCGCTTAACAACCAGCCACTAACGATAGTGCGCAGGTTATCAATAACACCGTCAAGATCGGCGTCTTCAGCAAAATGTTCTGGGTTTTTGTTGGCATGCTCAATAATCATAAGCTCACCAATGTCAGAGTTTAATGCAACCAGCGTTGCTACTTCAGGTTGTAAGTCGGGTAGTTCTTTCGACAACACCTGCACTATTGCTGTAGATAACGCAACACGTTGCATGTAGCGGCGAAAGCGGCGTTCAATGACATCGTTGGCTGGTACGATGGTGTTCTGCTTTAGTAGTTCTTCAAGGTTGCGCTGAGTTGTTTCCACACCAAGACGCGAAATAGCCCCGCGAATACTGGTTATTGAATCACCCGCTCCACCATCAGCCTTATTGGCCGCGTTAACGATGTTCATTGATAAACCTGGGTCAGACTGAATAATTTCAGCAAGCTCAGGAATACCGGCCACTTGAGAGTGGCACATAAGAATCTTGGTGGCTGCTTCACCAAAGCTTGCCATGCTTGGCTTGCCCATTTTCATTTCAGCCATTATGGAGTCAAAAACAGCGTTGTCTTTTTCGGTTACCTGCACATCCATTACAGTAATGGCGTTTTTCTGTTGCTCGCGCAACAAAATATCCAGTTGCTCGCGACCAAACTTAACTATTTTTGCAACTGTTTGAGTTTTTGCCAGCTGATAAGCCGATTTATCCTGAAACAATGGCTGCAGAGACTCAGCTGATTTAGCAGCAATATTGCCTACTTCATCTTTGCCATCATAAAGTGTCAACGAGCCTTCTGTTAGATACATAAGCCATCGATTCGCACCTTCTGGCTTTAACTGATCATTTCGCTGCACATGAACAACAGTCGCAGACTTACAAAGAGCCGCACGGTTAACTGCGTTAAGTTCATTAACTGGGCTTACCGAGCCCGCTGCCGCCAGAATGAGCGTTTTGTTCTCATCTGAGTTCGACACTGCCGGATTAGAATCACTTTTAAACACTGTGTTCGCCTTGTTTAATGATGCGGTCAATCTTCTTGATTGAAATTAGTGGTAACAAAATCACCACGCATCGTCACTTAATAAAAGTTAATCAAAGGTGTTAACCACTGATTACTGTCAACAGTTTTGACTGTTATTAATTGTCGTTACTACAATCCAGATCTGTGCCATACGGGCTAAACAAATTCACTGGATTGGTATTTGACGGAGCTTGTTGACTCGCGTCGGTTCGCATTCGCCACTTAAGAGAATCCGTGGCTTCAACACCCAGCGCTTGCGCCCGGGCTACAATCGTTACATGAGACCAGCTGGCATTGGTTACCGGAAATACCACCCGGAAATAGCCTGAGCCACTCGCATCTGTTCTTAAAATGCCATCGCCTTCAAGGGTCGCTAATTCTTCTGACTCCACGGCTGCAATGATGGCCGGATCTTGTGGGTCAAGCGAACCATTGCCGTTAGTGTCTTCACCAGCATCCAATATGCGGTTACCGTTGGTGTCTTCGCCAGCACACAAAATAGTGGTGCTGCTGTGGCGCGACCAAATGTAAGGGGTCCACTCATCAGGGTCTGGTGCCTGACTTTGAGTCATGTTCATTTCGTTTACCAGAGACAGCCAGCCTTTCCAATACTGAATAGGTTCAATGGATAGCTGCACTTGCGCATCGGCCAAAGCCTGCCCACCACCATCGGCTACCTGAACAACATAGGTCACTGCATACTGTGTTTGTTCACCAACCAATGAAGCAACATTGGAAGAACCCAGGGTTACGTTAAGCACTGGCTCAACCACTGTCAGGCTGACCACGTTATTGATATTCGTGCCATGGACCTCGGCCGCAATGATAATTTCATCTTGTTCGGTCGCTGTTGTGCCAGCGGTAAAAGTGACTTCGACTTCACCCTGCGAGTCCGTCTCACCTGTTGTACTGCTTAACTGGCCACCTGCAAGGTTAGCGCTGGAGAAAACCACTGGCGTGTCTTTAACCGGATTACCGTTAGCGTCTTTAACCATGGCAACGATGGTTGCCTGATCACGCGTATTCACACGGCTAGACGTTGTTGACATGCTCAAGGCACTCGGAGTGTCGCCAAAAAAGGAAAACGAGTGTTTATTAACAACCGAGCGATCCGCAGCCTCAGCAAACAAGGTGACGTCACCGGCAATACTGGACAACACCAACACACTGGCATTTCCGTCACTGTCCGTGGCGACTGTTGAAGGTCCAACCACCTGACCTGCAGTCACACTGAATACAATTTCTTCGTTGACAATAGGGGCGCCGTTAAAACTCCAGTTAACGCTGAATTCGTGCGGCGCATTGACGCTAACTTCTGTTGGTGCATCGTCACTGAATTGCAGTTGATCATCCGATACACCGAAGCTGTATTGCTGGACAACCGTTGGCACACCATCGACTCCGTTTAAAGCAGAGAAAGTCAGCGTGTCTTCACCAAACGCACTACCAACAACAAAACTCACCAGGCCCTGAGGGTTGGTGGTTGAGGTGCTTGCGCTAATGGTGTTTCCGGCACTGGATACCACTGTTACGTCTTCGTTTGCCAGCGCTGTTCCATCACCGGCTGTTAGGGTGGCCTCAACGATCACATCGTTGCCGAGCACCACGTTGTCTTCACCAGACACTTCAAGCGTCGAACCTTCTGCCACAATGCGAGCAGTGCCTTCATGGTTGGCTGCAACCACCGTCACCCAGATATCCTGATTGGCCGCATCATAACGAAGTGACAACACTGCCGTTGCTTCGCCATTTTCATCGGTTTCTGTTGAGGCTTCCTGTAAAACACCACCACTTGCAGAAAAAGCAACATCAAGACCTGCAACCGGTAAGTTGTCACCATCGGTGACCGCAGCAGATATCTCAGCAAATTCCTGCCCGCCAGTTAGCAAGCTGGGCTGACTACTGATAACACGAACGTTTATGTCTTGACCAAGGGCTGCACCGAGCTCTAGGTTAGAGGCATCTGTACTGCCAACAAGCTCGCCCTGAGCGTTGTAACTTAAGGGTGCGTTACTTGTATCAGTGCCTTCAGAGCGTGAACCACATGCGCTAAGCACGAAGGTACTGGCAATAAGCAATAATCCAATTTTTTTCATGTTTCTGTTTTCCAAAAGCCGGCTCGCCTGTGTGCGATTTCGCTTTATCGAAAGCCACCAAAGTAATATTGAAAACCAATACTTGCAGTGGTGAACGTGCCACCATCAAGGCTCAATACATGAAAGTTCAATGCAGTAGTTTCGCTACCAAAAAAATTGATGCCACCGCCAACTGCCGTGCCCGCATCAACGGTATTCAAACGCCTATCAACATCCATTCTGGCTTGGCCACCTAAAAGGTAGAATCCTGTGCGGTCAAAACGGTAGCCAAGACGAACCAGCGCCGCCTGATACTGCACCAATGGCTCGCTGAGTATGCTGCTGGCTTGATCTGATGAAGAACCAAATTCAAGCTCCAGACCCAGATATTCCATTAATTGGAAACCCAAAGTAGCGTTGATGGTGCCAAGGCTTTTATCACCGCCCTCAGTGCCCGTTAACTCCATGGTCCCGTCAGTGAAGCCAACGCCGTAATACATCCTGGCTATGTCTGCCTGCACAGGAACTGCTAAAAACCCAAAAAAACTCAAGGCCACAATACCCAGAATCTTTCTCATAAATTTCTCCAATACATCACTGTAAAATGTCGGTCAATTGGCGGATTTCTTAAGAAATGTCCAACAGACCACATTGCCAACTCGATCACATTTGCCCTGAGTTACATCATCTAAATGTCATAATTGCGTCGTACACAATCAGTCCATTTGTGTGAAAATCTGGCTATGTCGTGCAAAGACCAAGGTCCAAAATCCATGCGAAACCCCCAATATCACGCCCGCGGCGCGTTGTTGGCACTGGCCACGCTGATTGTTCTGTCGCTCAATGCGTGCAGCAACCATGCCGGTATTGAAGGTCCGGCCCCACGGGTGAGCTTTAAAACACTTGAAAGTGCGACACCGCTGAAACTGGAAGCACTGGGAAAGCCGTTGCTGGTAAATTTCTGGTCTACTAGCTGCGGTATCTGCCTCATAGAGATGCCGCATCTCACTGAAATATATAAAGAATTTAACCCCAAAGGGTTCGAAATGGTTGCCGTGGCGGCGCGCTACGACATACCCAGCGATGTGGTGCGTATGAGCCAGGATTTCAATTGGCCGTTTTTAGTGGCGCTGGATATGCAAAACGAGGTAGCTGAAGCCTTTGGCGATATCAATGGAACACCGACTTCGTTCCTGATCAATGCAGAAGGAAATATTGTAGAAAAGTACGTGGGCGCGATGGATTTGAAGGAGTTCAGACAGACTCTAACAAAGGTTCTAGCTCTTTAAGCGCGCGCTTATAGACCTTGCGCTTAAAGAAGATAACCCGCTTGGACGGCTCCCAGTAATCTATCCAGCGCCAGCAATCGAACTCCGGCTTGTCGCAATGGGCCAGGTTAAACGAGGACTCCTCGCTGAGCATGCGCAGCATAAACCAGATTTGCTTTTGCCCAATGCACATGGGCGTTTGGTTACGTCGCACGAAGCGTTTTGGCAAACGGTAACGAAGCCAATCGTCGGTACAGCCCAAAACGGCCACATCGTCCGGGTTCAGGCCGGTCTCTTCCTTCAGCTCGCGATACATTGCCTGTTCGGGGGTTTCTTCGTGATCGATCCCGCCTTGTGGGAATTGCCAGGCATCCTGCCCCACGCGGCGCGCCCAAAACACCTTCCCCTGCTCGTTGCTGAGGATTATGCCGACATTCAAGCGAAAACCGTCACTGTCTATCATTGAGAAATGTTCTGAACCTTTTCTTTCTTCAACCCTACTTTACGCAAAATAAACAGCGTACGCAAAATAAAGGACCTACGAAAAGTATAGAGTGGCTGGCAAATCTGGCCAGTGAGACTGGTCAGGTTTTGGGTAAGGTGACGCCTTTTTGCCCCTGATACTTTCCGCCACGGTCGGCGTACGAGGTTTCACAGACCTCATCACTTTCAAAAAACAGCATTTGCGCCACGCCCTCGTTGGCATAGATTTTGGCCGGCAACGGGGTGGTGTTGGAAAATTCGAGGGTCACGTGACCTTCCCATTCGGGTTCCAGCGGAGTCACGTTCACGATAATCCCACAACGCGCATAAGTCGATTTGCCCAGACACACAGTTAGTACGCTTCGCGGTATGCGAAAGTACTCCACCGTTCTGGCCAAAGCAAAGGAGTTTGGCGGAATGATACAGGTATCAGCCTGAAGATCGACAAAGCTATCGGGGTCGAAAGATTTGGGATCAACTACCGCATGATTGATATTGGTGAAAATTTTAAATTCATCGGCGCAACGGACGTCGTAGCCGTAACTCGACGTGCCGTAAGACACTATGCGGTTGTCGTCTTTATCAAGGCGAACCTGTCCCGATTCAAACGGTTCGATCATGCCCTGTGACTCGGCCATTCGCCGAATCCATTTGTCTGATTTTATGCTCAATGTCTTAAGTGCGTTTTGCGCTGTGTAATGAACTAGGTGTTCTGTATAACGATGTTAGGAAAACTTGCGCTATAGTCTTTGGCTTGACGGGCCAGGCGCGCTGATGCTTTGCGGGCGATATCACGATAGATTTCACTGGCTCGACAATCCGGTTCTGCAATCACAGTTGGCTTACCTGAATCAGCCTGTTGTCGTATACGCAATTCAAGCGGTAAAGCACCCAGTAAGCTGACACCGGCTTCTTCAGCCATTGCAGTACCGCCACCTTCACCAAAAATGTGTTCTTCGTGAGAACAATTGCTGCAAATGTGCGTGGACATATTTTCAACGATGCCCAAAATCGGGATATCGACTTTTTCAAACATCTTTAAGCCTTTGCGTGCATCGAGCAGGGCGATATCTTGTGGTGTGGTGACAATGATCGCGCCACTGACCGGCACTTTTTGCGCAAGCGTCAGTTGCGTATCGCCAGTGCCGGGGGGCAAGTCGATAACCAGATAATCAAGATCGCGCCATTGGGTGTCGTTGAGCAGTTGCTCCAAGGCCTGGGTAACCATCGGGCCGCGCCAGATCATTGGGGTTTCTTCATCGATCAAAAAACCGATAGACATGGTTTGCACGCCATAGTTTTCCATTGGCTCAATGGTCTTGCCATCTTCTGACTCGGGCTGACCCGACAGACCCATCATGCGCGGCTGACTGGGCCCATAGATATCGGCATCGAGCAAGCCGACCGACGCACCCTCTGCCGCCAGCGCCAGGGCAAGATTAACCGACGTGGTTGACTTACCCACGCCGCCTTTGCCTGAGGCCACTGCAATGATGTTTTTGACATTGTTGAGCCGCTTAACGCCGTGCTGCACCGAATGAGCAATGATTTTATGCTCTATTTGGATGTCAACTTCCTGGGCACCGACGTTGGTTAACAGGGTGTTGAGTTCCTGCGCAAGGGTTTCACGGTAACCAGCGCACGGGTACGGCATCGCCAAGCGAAGAGTGACCTGCGCCCCGTCAATCTGGATGTCTTCCACCGCCTTGGCTTTGATCAAATTGGTTTCGAGATGCGGGTCGGTAAATTCCTTGAGCGCTTGCTCAACGTGTTCCCTGGTTAATTCAGACATCTTGTTGCGTGGCTCCCGTGTACGTGGGCTGTTAAACTACTCAGACGAACCCCTGACTATACACAAATACACGCAAATGAGCCGAAAGATTCTGGTTACCAGCGCCCTGCCGTACGCCAATGGCGATCTGCATATTGGCCACCTTCTGGAATATATCCAAACGGATATTTGGGTGCGTTTCCAGCGCTTAATGGGCAACGAATGTCAGTGGGTGTGGGCCGATGACGCGCACGGCACGCCCATTATGCTCAAGGCGCAACAGCAGGGCATCACACCCGAACAGCTAATAAGCGACGTCAAGGCTTCTCACGAGCGTGATATCGCTGGCTTTCTGTTGTCCCCGGATAACTTCCACACCACGCATTCTGATGAAAACCGCGAAATGTCTGAGCTTGTGTACAAACGGCTCGATGAGGCTGGGCTGATTATTCGTAAGACCATCAAGCAGCTATACGATGCCAAGGAAGACATGTTTCTGCCTGATCGCTACGTAAAAGGCATTTGCCCTAATTGCGGAACCGCCGATCAGTACGGCGACAACTGTGAATCATGCAGCGCAACCTACGACGCAACCGAGCTTAAAGATCCCGTATCGCAAGTGTCGGGCAGCGTTCCCGAATTACGCGACTCTGAACAACACTTTTTTGCCTTAAGTGAATTTAGCGACATGCTTAAGCAATGGACCGCCGGCCCGGCAGTACAAGACGAGGTAGGCAACAAGTTGCGCGAATGGCTCGACAGCGGTTTGCAAAACTGGGACATTTCCAGAAACGCACCTTACTTCGGTTTTGAAATCCCTAATGCGCCGGGTAAATATTTTTATGTGTGGCTTGACGCACCCATCGGTTATATCGGCAGTCATAAAAACCTGGCCGCGCGCACTGGCGAAAATTTTGAAGACAGCTGGAAACCTGAATCTGACGTTGAGCTTTATCACTTCATTGGTAAAGACATTATTAATTTTCATTGTTTGTTCTGGCCTGCCATGCTCGAGGGTGCAGGTTTTCGCAAACCGACCGGCGTATTCTGTCACGGCTTTTTAACGTTAGACGATGCCAAAATGTCGAAGTCGCGCGGCACCTTTGTGGCTGCGTCTACCTGGCTTGAACACCTTGAGCCCGAATACCTGCGCTACTACTTTGCCTGCAAGCTCAACAGCAATGTTGCGGATTTAAATTTGAATCTTGAAGATTTTGTTGCGCGAGTTAATTCAGATTTAGTCGGCAAGGTGGTCAATATAGCAAGTCGATGCGCAGGTTTTGTGTCCAAACAATTTGATGGCATGCTAAGCAAGCAATACCCACCAGAGCTAATGAAAGACTACCAGCAGTTGGTGGATGCACAAACTCAAATCGCTGAGTACTACGAACAACGTGAGTTCGGCAAAGCCATGCGCGAGATTATATTGCTGGCGGAACATGCCAACACGTACATCAACGATGCTGAGCCCTGGGTGAAAATTAAAGACGACACCAAACGCAATGAGGTGCAAGCTATATGCACTGTTGGCCTGAATTATTTTCGCATCATCATGACGTACTTAAGCCCGGTGCTGCCCCAGCTTGCCCAAAAAACCGAGCAATTTTTAAATACTGAACTTACGATCAAAGCATTAGACACACCGCTGACTAATCACAAAATAGAAAAATTTAAACCGCTCATGACGCGGGTTGAGCAAGCGCAAATAGACAAGCTCATGGCAGCCACAGCCGAGCAGAACAAAGCGGCCCAGGCGGCTTCTGCACTGACTGGTGGCAACAGTGTTGCTACTGCCAATCACGAGCCGATAAAGTCAGAAATAGAGATCGGCGATTTTGAAAAAGTTGATTTACGCATAGCCACCATCGTCGATGCCCAGCCTGTGGAAGGTGCCGATAAGCTAGTGCAACTGACGCTGGATATTGGCGTGGAAACCCGTAACGTTTTTGCTGGCATTAAGGCTGCGTACAAACCCGAAGATCTGATTGGTCGTCGCACGGTTATGGTTGCCAATTTAAAACCACGAAAAATGCGTTTTGGTGTATCGCAAGGCATGGTGCTGGCAGCTGGCCCCGGTGGCAGTGACTTATTTATTCTGTCACCCGATGAAGGTGCTGATAGTGGCATGCGTGTTAAGTGAGCTATGCCCATGAGCGAGTACGCGCTCATTATATTAACAACGGTGCTGGTCAATAACTTTGTCCTGACGCAGTTCCTGGGCTTGTGCCCTTTTATGGGCGTGTCTCGCTCACTTGAAAGCGCACTGGGTATGGGTTTGGCAACCACGTTTGTACTGACCCTGGCCTCGGCTTTAAGTTTTGTTATAGACCATTGGCTGTTGGTGCCGTTTAACGTCACTTACTTACGCACCATCAGCTTTATTCTGATTATTGCTATTGTCGTCCAATACACTGAAATCGTTATTCGTAAACGCAGCCCGCTTTTGCATCGCGTATTGGGCTTGTACTTACCGCTTATTACCACCAACTGCGCTGTACTCGGAGTCGCATTGTTAAGCGCTCGCCAACACCACTCTTTTCTTGAAGCTGTGTTATTTGGCTTTGGTGCGGCAGCAGGATTTACGTTGGTGTTGGTGTTGTTTTCTATGTTACGAGCCCGGCTCAATCACGCCAATGTACCCATAGCGTTTAAAGGCAACGCTATCGGCCTGATTACCGCTGGCATTATGTCACTGGCTTTTATGGGTTTCTCTGGATTGACATGAGCACTTTCGGTGTCATTGCAGTTGTCGCGCTGACTATTATTGTGCTCATAGCAATGGGTGCATTGCTCTCTTATTTATCGCGTACCGGTAGTGAAAAACATGCAGACCCCGACGCGGAACTAATAGAAGCGGTAAACGCAGTGTTGCCACAAACCCAATGTGCTCAGTGCGGTTATCCAGGGTGCCGTCCTTATGCACAAGCCATTATTAAAAACGACGAACCAATCAATCGCTGCCCTCCTGGTGGAGAGCAAACGATTGAACAACTATCCACGTTACTTGGCACACCTGTACTGGCTCTGGATACCTCGTGTGGGCAACAAAAGCCCGAACAGGTTGCCGTTATCAAAGAAGATATTTGTATTGGCTGTACTTTATGCATTGTTGCATGCCCGGTAGACGCCATTGTGGGTGCCGCAAAACTCATGCATACCGTTATCGCTGACGAATGCACAGGCTGCGAGTTGTGCATACCACCGTGCCCGGTTGACTGTATCGATTTAATCCAGCCCGAACAAACCGCCGCCAGCTGGCAGTGGCCAAAACCGGCTAGCTGATGGGCATGTTCGGTAAAGAAAAAAAAGCATGTATGCAGGGGCCGCTGTTGTTTGGTTTTCATGGCGGGTTGCAATTGCAGCCAAACAAACGAGCACTGCAAAACAGCACTGACCCCATTACCGAACTTGAAGCACCGCATGAGCTGGTTATACCTTTACTGGACTACAACAAAAACAGCATTGCACCGCAAGTTGAATTAAATCAGCATGTGAACCGTGGTCAACTGCTAGCTGCGGGTATTATTGCGCCAGCAACCGGGCAAGTAATGGCTATTGAGCCTCGCCATATTATTCATCCAGAAACAATCAAAGCCAACGCTGTCGTGTTGGAAGTAGACAAGGCTTCAGACAATCAAAGCGTGCATATGGCAAACCAGGCCAATCACGACTCAACCGCTTGGGACACTCAACTTAGCGCATTTTTAAACATGCCCGATAACGTATTACAACAATCGGCTTTGTACGGATTGGGCGGCGCAGGCTTTCCAACTGCAAGCAAATTAGACGCAGCTTTGGGTGGCATTCAAACGCTGATTATTAATGCCGCGGAATGCGAGCCTGAAATAGCCTGCGACGAAGCACTGATGCAAACTGAAGCCACGCACATTGCACGCGGCATTGACGCATTGGTTCAACTGACTCAGTGCAGGCACTGCCTGCTGGCCATAGAAGATTCCATGCCTGCTGCCATCGATGCCATGTCAGCCGCACTTAAATCAATTAACGCACAGGTAAAACTGACTGTTATTCCAACGATTTACCCAACGGGTGCCGAAAGCTCGCTGATCCAGACGCTCACCGGGCGATTTATTCCGCACAATGAGAAACCCAGTGATCACGGCATTGTGTGTTTCAATGTGGCAACCGCCTATGCGTTGTATCAGGCTATTGGTGGTAAAGCACTTGATTCGCGTGTCGTGTCACTTGGTGGCAGCGCCATGCCAAACCCATTAAACGTGCGGGTACGCTTTGGCAGCTCAGTCGAGGCAATTCTACTAGCTACAGGCAACGCATCAGTTATAAACACCGCTCGCCTGCGCGCTGGTGGCCCACTAAGCGGATTTGATTTAGACACACCGCAGGTACCCATTACCGCCCAGACCAATGCATTGCTGGCAGAACCCTGCATCACCGAAACGCCAGCGCAGCCATGCATTCGCTGTGGCGAGTGTAGCGACGTTTGCCCTGCAAAACTGCTACCGCAACAATTGCACTGGTATGCAATGAGCGATGACCACGAGAAGTGCCAACAACTTAATCTCGATGCCTGCATAGAATGCGGTTGTTGCGACTTGGTATGCCCAGCTTCAATAAAATTAACGCAAAGCTTTCGGTATGCAAAATCCAAAGCAAAACACATAGCGCAGCATCAACAAAAAACACTGGATGCCGAGCAGCGCTTTGCGCTACACGAAGCAAGAGTTGCTAAACGAAAACAAGAAAAGGCACACGCCATTGAGCAACGCAAGCAATCGCTAAAAGCACGCAGCAAACCTCAGTCTGACCAGATAAAGGCAGCCCTTGAGCGTGCTAAGTTGTCGGCCAAGTCGAAGAAGCCGCGATGAACATTATTGTTGATAAACACGCTACCGGAGTAAAAGCACGCAGCACACAAACCATCATGTTGCTGGTGCTGCTTGCACTTGCGCCTGGCATCTTAAGCTATACCGTGTTTATCAGCCCGCTGGTTATTTTTAATATAATTTTCGCAGTGTGTTCAGCTATTGCGCTGGAGTGGTTTGCCGTGCACCTGCGCGGTGACAATGGATTAAACAGCATCAAGGATGGCAGCATTGCTCTGGCAGCCGCTTTGCTGGCGCTGTGTGTGCCTCCTGCTCTGCCCTTCTGGCAACTATTCATTGGCGTGCTGATCATGGTTATGCTGGGTAAGCAGGTATTTGGCGGCATCGGACACAACCCATTCAATCCAGCCATGGTTGGCTATGCAGCCTTGCTGGTGTCTTTCCCACAAAGCATGACGTTCTGGTTTACAGCAGCCGAATGGTCAGCAATGGGTATGCAGAAACCTCCACTGTTGTCATTACTAAATGCAAAATTGAGCCTGGATATTATTGCATCAACACCGAATATCCAGTGGGACGGCCTGACTCAGGCCACACCGCTGGAACATGCACGAAGCTTACGCCTGCAGTCTTTGCCACAATCAAGCACGGAATTAAATCAACGAGCCTTTGGTTCGGGCTGGATTCAAACCAGTCTGGGCTTTTTACTTGGTGGTGTGTTTTTGTTGTACAAAAAAGTGATTCGCTGGCACATCCCGGTGTCTGTAATAGGCAGCTTTGCTTTGTTGTCGTTGTTATTTTCTACCAACAGCCTATCACTACCATGGTCACTCCTGACAGGTGCCATGATGCTGGGGGCATTTTTTATTGCAACCGACCCCGTCTCTGCCGCAAGCAGCCGCAGAGCTCAATTGGTTTTTGGAACTGGCATCGGTGCACTGACGTTTGTCATAAGAGAATTTGGTGGTTACCCAGAGGGTTTTGCTTTTGCTGTTTTATTGATGAATTTAAGCGTACCGCTCATTGATCATATTGACTTACTAATGAGTCAACGGGCATGAGTCAATCAATACTACGTTCTACAGAAACACGCAATGGCTTGTTGTTGGGCGCAGCAGTGTGTATTGCCTTGTTGGTTGTAAGCGGTGTATTTTTTCTTACCCGAAACCAAATCCTGGACACGCAAAGCACCCAGTTAAAGTCTCATCTCAGTCAATTGTTGGTTAAAGACAGTTTTAATAACGAACCATCAACCGATACCGTACTTATCAGCAATACCGCACTGGGCACAAACGAACCTATGCGGATTTATCGTGCGCGCATTAACGATCAACCCGTTGCGGCAGTCATCACTGCTATGACCCCAGCAGCGTACAACGGCCCAATCAGCTACCTGCTAGGCGTCAGCTACAGCGGTGATATTATTGCGCTCAGGGTAACCAACCATACCGAAACACCCGGACTTGGTGACGACATAGAAATCAGGCGTTCCGATTGGGTACGCAGTTTTGAGCAACTGAATCCCACAGCGATGTCGGAATCTGCATGGCAAGTAAAAAAAGACGGCGGTCAATTTGATCAGTTCACCGGTGCAACCATTACGCCTCGCGCGCTGGTTCGTTCAGTACATCAAGTTGCACATTGGTTCGCTCGCAATCGCGATACACTTTTTAGCCAAAACGTAAGCGAATCAGAATAGCCATGATGGAATCAAAACGCCACAATGAGTAAAGAGCTATCCACTTTACAATTGGCCAAAGACGGGCTATGGACCGAGAACCCTGGACTGGTAAAGCTATTGGGCTTATGCCCATTGCTGGCAATCAGCAACACCGCTATCAATGGCCTTTCATTGGGTATTGCAACGCTAATGACGCTGGTTGTTTCTAACACCTTGGTTTCTGCTTGCCGCTCAGGCATTCCAAAACCCATTCGCATACCCTTGTATGTGTTGATCATTGCCTCAACCGTTACCGTTATCGAATTACTGATGCAAGCCTGGTTACCGCAATTGTTTCTCACTCTGGGTATTTTCTTACCGTTAATAGTGACCAACTGTTTGATACTGGGTAGAGCAGAAGCCTTTGCCGTTAGACACACAATAAAAATGGCCATTGCCGACGCACTGGCCATGGGCATGGGGTTTCTTGTTGTGCTGGTGCTACTGGGTGCACTTCGTGAGCTTATTGGACAAGGCACTGTGTTAGCCGACGCACACTTTCTATTCGGTGAAGCAGCCAGACACTGGACGTTGCAAGTTTTTTCTCAGCAACATGGTTTACTATTAGCGCTGTTACCACCGGGTGCGTTTATCGGTCTTGGCTTGTTACTGGCGTTTAAAAACAACATTGATCGTCTGCAACAACAAGAGCCTAAAAGCAACACGGCTCCAATAACAACAAATGCTCAACCTGATCGATAAACCCGTCGATTAAACAAACGACTCAAATTTCATGCTTTATACACAAGACAGAACACGCTTACGGGAAATGTTCTACAGCGCTTGGCAAAAACGCACAAACGAAGAGCCGCTGGAACCCATGGAAAAGCAAATTGTGAGTTTGCTGGAAGATCACCCTGAGTACCACAAATTGGTAGAAAATCCGGATGCCATTGATCAGGACTTCACGCCCGAGCATGGAGAGCTAAACCCGTTTTTACACTTGAGTTTGCATCTGGCACTAAGAGAGCAAGTAGGCACAGACCGGCCCAAAGGCATCGCCATGCTAACTCGTTCGCTTTTAATGAAACACGGTGATGGCCACAAGGTTGAGCACTTAATGATTGAATGTCTTGGTGAGTTTCTGTGGGATGCGCAACGGCAACAACGTGCGCCGGACGAGCAGGCTTATCTGGAAAAGCTTAAGCATTTGCTTTAGATTTAGATAGCTTCGCAGTAACTTTTACCAGCCATTCCAACACAAAGCATCAGGCACAAAAAAGGCGTCCGAAGACGCCTTTCTTGATAACACATAAACGATCAGTTCACGTTAAAGCTCAACACCCAAGGCCTTGATTGACTCCATGGTCACACCACCCTCGGCAAGCTTGTTCTTTTGCTGGTACTTCTCAAGCGCAGTAAGCGTGCTTTGGCCAAGAACACCATCGATTGAACCCGGTGAGTAGCCTTCTGCTGCCAACGCGGTTTGCAATCGGCTAATGATGTCACCATTGGTGTTGGTTTCACACAGCACCGCTTGCCATTCGAAGCGAGAGTCTTCAACTTTAACCCGACGATCGACTGTAGAGTTTACGCCTGGTACCGTGGTCTTAACGCTGCGAGCATCGGATACCAGCTCAGTTACGCTCACGTTTTCAAACGTTTCTTCAACTTTAGTTCGCTCGAACCGACCAGCAGTTTTCACAACGGTGCGCTCGTATGCAATGGTCTCAGCCGGTATGGCTTTGTGACAAACAACGCGCCCGGTTGGAGCACCATCTGATGCTGAACCTGTTCGAGATGCTGACCATGTGAAACCACCTGGCTCAGCCAGCTGCTTTTTGTTCATGGTTTTAAATTCAGCAGCTACTGGGTCACGTTGCTCGGCAGCATCAGAAACAAGCTTTTCGATATTGATGGTTTTATATGCTGCCTCTTCGGTGACACTGGTCACTAATGGCGCTGTAGCAACAACATCAACTTCTATGTTTTTGTACTCTGCGGGGATATCAATACGACACATGATTTCGCCAGTTTCGTTATCAATTTTCTGGATTGGCCCCGTGCCTTTCTGCCAGACGGAGTGCGCGGCTTCAACCAGTACGCGATCGCTTTTCTTTTTGAACACCGCTGGTACTTCAATCAGACGTTTGTACGCAGGTTTGGTCAGGACGCTTTCAGTGCCCTTGCGGTACTTTGCAGGCGTGGTAGATAGCTTCTCTGTTGCCTCACTAACCAGTACGCGATTTGGAATATCTTTGTACGTTGGCTCTTTAAAGTGCTCGTACAAACAACTGCCCACGGGCACGTCTTCAATTTTGACACCGGCGATACTAAGGTCGCGTTTCTCGCCTTCGCTCAATGGCACATTACCCTTGAGAGAATCTCTGACCCATTCGGTGCTGGCAGGCGAAACAAGGAAGGTGTCTTTCTCTGTTTCCAGTACCGGCTGAATAGCCTTGAGCGTGCTGGACGCTTCTCTCGTCATGACGCGCTTGGTGCGGTTCTCGAACTTCGCTGGGGTAATGGTAAACCGCTCAGTCGGCTCTTTGAGAAGTACGTCAACTGTTTCAGTTCGGTATTTTGCGGGCACGCTCACTTTCGCGTAACACTCACCGCTTTTCGCTGGGGGCATGATCTCCGCAACCATTGGCTTGCTTTGCGCCGATGCTTCAACGGCCAACAAGCCGCTAAACAGCACCGGTATGCCCGTAATTATCAATCGCTTACTGCCTCGTTTGGTCATTTCCGACTACTCCAAAAAATAATGTTCATGGTTCCGAACTGGTCCAGATACGGCTCATGTAACACCGCACGCACCGACCCAATTGCTCGTTAGTTCGCATGTTTATCAGCGACCCATCAAGGAATAGCAGATGAGGACGCTTTCTGTGTTGCAACCAGAGAAAAAATTTAAGGGCCCTGGTAAAGGGACCCCGTGAATGTTCTGGCTTACCGATCCAATAACTACAACTTAAAAAGAAATCGGAACATGTACCTCAACAGCACATACCGCAAAAACAATTCACTGGCGACACTTTGTATCGCGACCATAATGATGGTAGCACCTGCTACGGCTTATACGAATATAAATAACAATGAACATTCGTTGGGTGCAACGCTTAATTCTGCAGAGGCCACAACATCTGTTGGTGCATGGATTACAACCCGTGGGCTGCATCCCAACACCGACACTTTAATTATCGCTATAAGCGATGCTGCTAAGCACGGATTAAATCCGGACTACTACCAGTTAAGTAGTTTAGAGCAGGATTTGGAAAATTTTGTGGAAAAAAGTGAACATTTGGGCGAATATATCACTGATGATTCGGCATCCGCACGAAAGGGCCTTGAAAAACGATTATACAAAGCGTTTTCACTCTATGTTACTGATTTGGGACGTGGTGCTTTGGATGCGCAAAAAACACAACCCAACTTATATCGCGCAGCGCCAGAAGTTGATACGGCCGCCTTAATAGACCGGTTGGATTCTGGTGAGTCTACGGTACGAGAACTGTTAAACGAAGTAACACCATCTTCACCGTATTATAAAAATTTGGTGAAGCACATGGAGATACTGCTTAAAGAACGCGATTCAGGAAAAATCAGAACACGCGTTACACACCACAAAAACCTGAAACTGGGCGATACCCACAGCGCTGTTATTGATCTTCGATCCAGGCTGAAAGAGACCGGCGATCTTGACAGCGAGAGCCAACTGTCAACGTACTTTGGCAACGACATTGAGCAAGCCCTTATTGCCGTACAAACACGGCACGGTCTAACCCCAACGGGTGAATTCACCGAAGGCACCGTTGCCGTACTCAATGACACTGTCGACGATGACATCACTGAAGTTGCGATGAATCTGGAGCGCTGGCGCTGGATGCCGCGTGATCTGGGTGATCGGCACATCATGGTCAACATACCTTCGTATAACCTGACCATGATGAACAGTGATCAGCGCATTGTTGATATGGCAGTTGTTGTCGGCTCCAAAAAACACAAAACCCCTGTGTTCAGTAAAGGTGCACAATTTGTTGAAGTTGCCCCCACATGGACAGTGCCAGCCAGTATTACCAACAATGAACTGATTCCTATTGAGCGCAAACGACCGGGCTACCTTAAGTCGGAGCGCATGGATTTCTTTCGCTGGTCTAACGGCAAGCTAATACCTGTACCACGCTCGCAGGTCACTGCCGCTGATTTTCAGAAAAAGGTATTTCCTTATGTGTTGAGACAGCGCGCTGGCGATGACAATGCTTTGGGTAAAATTAAAATTTTGATGCCAAACAAATACGCGATATACATGCACGACACGCAAGCAAAGAGCTTGTTTGCAAAAACCGATCGCGCTTACAGCCATGGTTGCATCCGACTCAGCGACCCGTTTCGCCTGGGCAGCCTGTTATTACAACTCGATGGTAACTCACCGGAAAAAACCGAGGAATTACTGGCAAAAGAGAAAACCACACGAGTTAAGTTAAACGATAAAACCCCTACTCATATTACGTACTTGACTGCCTGGGTAGATGACGACGGCAAACTGAATAAGAGAAAGGACGTTTACAAGTACAACAAAAGTCTGATTTCAGGATTAAAAGCCGACAACACATTATTGTCTACACTGAAGTCTCGTCCTATTACTGTGATTGCCGAACAGGCCGAATAAGCCAAACACGCAGTAACACCCTTCAAGCACAACCCAACTTACCCCGTTTTGGGGTAAGTTGGCATCCATAGCCATTGAATGCTTGGCTACTTCCGGCCGTTTGTTTACTATCTGTGTTCCGATTTCTTTGGCACACGCAATCATGTCTAAATCCATCAGTGTTATTGGCGCAGGCTCAGTTGGTATATCGAGCGCGATACACCTTCAGCAACGAGGCTGGGACGTAACGCTTATAGATCGCAAAGGCCCGGCCAGAGAAACCTCCTACGGAAACGCAGGTATTATTAACGAAGGGTCAATGGTTGCGCTTAACAGCCCAGCAATGCATAAATCGTTAGCGTCTTACTTAAAAAATGACAAGCCACAGCTTCGATACAACTTAAAGCACATTGCCAGGCACTTACCCTGGGCGCTGCAGTTTTTGCAAAATAGCAAAACCCGGCAATCTGCCAATACAGCGCAAGCCCTGCACTCGCTTACGTCGCGCTCCCTCGCCGAACACAAAGCCTTTATGCAGCGTGCCGGCAATTCGCACAGATTAAGTGAGGTTGGCTGGTTACGCGCTTATCGCACTGGCAAGGGATTTGATGAAGAAACCTTCGAGGCACAACAATTTGAACGCTTTAACATTGGCCGCCAAAAACTCAATGCCAATGAACTACGTGATCTGGAGCCTTCTTTAAAGCACATCTATTCAGCTGGTTTTTTGTTTACCGGTGCTGCCAGTGTCAACAACCCAGGGGAACTCTTAAAAGAGTACGCCCAACAATTTGTTAGCGATGGCGGCACGCTGGTCAATGCCGAAATAAAATCCATTGACGCCAGCGAGTCGCGCATTGTTTGTAGAACCGATGGAGATGCAATTACCTCTAACAAGTTACTGGTTGCCGCCGGCCCATGGAGCGACAACATCCTTGAAATGATGGACTACTCAGTAACACTGTGTGTAGAAAGAGGCTATCACGCACACTATTACTTAAAAAACGGCGCATCACTAGGCCGCTCTGTTTACGATGTGCAAAAAGGCTTCATCATGAGCCCAATGGAAATGGGTGTTCGCATCACCACTGGTGTCGACCTTGATCACCGCGATGCGCCAGCAAATCATTCACAACTTAATCAAGTGCTGCCATCCATAAAAGAAGCCGTAGACTTGGGCGAGCGTACTGATGACCCCATTTGGCAAGGCAATCGTCCAACACTCCCGGACAGCAAACCGGCCATTGGCAAAGCGCCCAATCACAGCAATGTCTGGGTGGCATTTGGGCATCAACACATTGGCCTTATGACAGGTCCGATAACGGGGCGGATAATTTCAGAAATGATTAGTGGCGAACCATGCGATGTTGATGTAAAGCCATTTGAACCGTCACGCTATATTCGCAGCACAAAACGTCGCAAGCCTGTTTGGGCAATGAGTAACTAGCTTATTGTGAGGTGGTGGGAAAGTCCCCAAGACAGAAGTGGATATGTTTTTTGTAAAGGTCCGCTATTCGTGAGTATCTCGGTAATCTAACACTAACCTCAACGGCAATGGACAAAGACTAAGGTTGTGGCATCGCCACGTTCCATGGTTTTTTCAAATTGTCCGTCTGCAGGTTTTTGTTATGCTGCAGATTCTTTTGAAATATCCCAGCCCGGAAATACCAGTACTGCTGGGTGGCACTTTAAAGCTCGAGCAAACACCTTTGCTCTCTCAACACCTAAGTTGACACGCTCATTTTCAATAGCAGAAATAGTTGACTGCGGGATACCTGTTAATTCAGATAACTCTGATTGACTCAACTCTTGGAGTTCGCGGAGTATCCTGACCGATTCCCCTGGTGATACATCTATCTGTTTCTTTGCCGCTCTGTATTCGCTCATCGATTTCTATAGTCGTGTGCTGTGAGATCAATTACCTCCACGACTACCTCCTGACTTTTGACTTTATATATTACGCGGTACTTTATTCCTAGCCTACTTGATCTTTCGCCTCGCCGACCACCACTAAGCGCTTCATCATGAAAACCTTTGATTTCCCGCAGCCCCTGAGGGCCGGATAACTGAACGATATCTTTCCACTTCTCATACCGTTTTAATACTTCTACAGGCAACCTACCCAATCTTCTAGAAAGCCTCTTGTGTTCGAGTATTTGCCACATACCATATATAGTATCTAATATCTTATTTAGTATGTCAAGTCAGCGGAAGAAGCCGACAGCTTGGCAACATACTTTGCCCTCAATGCAGCGATTATTGGCGAATGCAACTATAAAAATCACTTTTATGAATCTCCCATTCCTTCGGTTGATTTTCCAAAGCTTTCAAAGTCTCAATCTCCTGAGCGTACATTGATATATCAGCCCCAGAATTAGCCTTTTCTCGCAGGCTCATCAATGTAGTTTCATAGATTTTGAGTATTTCAGGAATTTTATCGAACATACGTTTTTCATCGTCGCGCATTCTAATTAGAAACGCTTGCGCGCCCGGTGCTAACTCATCAAACCTTTGGGCCATTGAGTGCTCTGAGGTGACGACACTGCAGTACCACAAATGATGCAAATGGGCAGAATCATGTTCTGCACTGTGTTTAGAATTACCAAAGAAGCCGATGTACGCGACTACCGCGAACAGAGAAAATATAATTAGCCAGAAGACTAGTGCTCCAATATCTTCATTGCTGGAATTAGACACCATTCACAGCCCCTTTAAAATGTGACTTTGACTAGTTTTATTTACGCATAGGGCCGAAACTTGCCTACCGACCAAGTATAAGATGACGGGCAGCAAAGTCCGCCGTTTTGCGGCCGATATTTCAGTAAAACGAACAGCCAGATTGTCCCCTGTCCAGATTATCAATATATAAATAAAACAGTGACAGCCACTTTTTAAAAAGGAAAACTATCATGTCTTTCAACCGACCATATCTCTGGGTCAAAGCCCAACGCATTTTCTATTTTTTCCATAATTGAAGTGACGTTGTCAGTAACATCAATCGATCTAAATCGCCTCCAATACCATTTTTCGTTGGAATCAATAGAGGATGCGATTACATAGGCTTTGGGACTAGCGCCAACGATATTATGGGAATAAACAGTCAGACCCAATTTAAAGTCATTTTCAACGACACTAAGCCACCAACCCCAATCTTCTGCACAAAAGAATTCTACGTCGATCCCGAATGATGGCAATTCGTTTTGCAGATATAAGCATAATGCTTTTCCATACATTCCTTCATTCACCACCTCAGTATCTTCTTCAGGAAGAACGGGAAACTTGTCTGTTTCCAGCTTTATGTATGTTCCAGGAATCAAAACAGATGTCCGGTTTGGGTAGTTAGTGCGTCCTGTGTCTACACGCGTAGACTCGGCTTATCGTTCTATTGCCTATTCCAACTCATCTCAATAATGATGTTCACAATATACAGCTCTAAGCGCACTTTATACCCGATGCAGCCGGTCACATATGAACTAAATCAAGTAAGATCTCAGTCTGTGGATCCCAGCATTGGCTCTAGAAAGTCACGCTTATAACTGACTATACATCTGGTTTCAGTCGCGTACTGATAGGCCTTCTTACATTCAGCATCATCTGCTGATGCGTCACGCTATTCTTCGTACTTTGCAAGAGACTCAAACGAGAAAAGGGCAATGGCAAGGTCGCTGGCGCTTTCTTTTGGCAAAAAGTAGCCGTGGTGCTTTCCACCAAATTTTCCGACCAGCGGAATCCACATCTCAGCATACTTTCGAAACTCAGCAAGCTTGTACATGTCGACCTTGTACCGTACACAGCAAGTAATCATGTTGATTTAGAGTCCAAAAATATTTTACGTTCCAACAGCCAACAGGGCAGCCCAGCTACTGTCCGGTTTGAGTCCAACTCAGACAAGCTAATTTCCATTTACTCCGACCCCATTATTTTGAGACAAGCTAATTTCCATTTACTCTGACCCCATACTTTTGGCTTTGTCCCACAGGGCATCTAGCGCTGCCAAATCCAGTTCGCTTAAATCACTTTCCTGCTCTGCTGCCAGGTGTTCAACCTGACGAAAACGCTTTTCAAACTTTGCATTGGCGCGGATTAGGGCATTCTCTGGATCAACTTTAATGTGACGGGCCACATTAACTACGGTAAATAGCAAGTCCCCTAGCTCATCTTCAATGGCATCGGCATCATCCGCTGCCAGCGCTTCTTTGAGCTCTGTGGTTTCTTCGGATAGTTTTTCCCAAACAGGATTAACATCGGGCCAGTCAAAACCGACTCTGGCGGCGCGATTCTGAATTTTTTCAGCTCGCATTAGGGCGGGCAGTGCTAAGGCAATACCGGATAGTGCAGATGTGTCTTCGTTTTGATCTTTCTCGGCGCGTTCCTGCGCTTTAACGGATTCCCAAACGGCTTTTACTTTTTCAGCAGTATCGATAGACGCATCACCAAACACATGAGGATGGCGTCGTACCAACTTGGCCACAATACCGTTGGCAACGTCGTTAAAGGTAAAAGCCGATTGTTCTTTTGCTATTTGCGCGTGAAACACCACTTGCAGTAACAGATCACCGAGTTCATCCTGCAAATCCGGCAGGTTGTTGCGTGCAATGGCATCGGCAACTTCGTAGGCTTCTTCTATGGTGTAAGGCGCAATCGATGCAAAGGTTTGCTCGATATCCCACGCGCAACCTGTGTCAGGGTTACGCAGTTGCGCCATGACATCAAGCAGTTCGTCGATTGGTGTCAAAAGAACTAAGAATTAAAAGGTCAGTTTGATACCAACGTGTACGCTACGATCTATTCGTACGTTATTGAAGTCGTTAGTGTCAAAATTCATTCGGCGATAACCGACATACGCACGCGCTTGTGGAATCACGTCAACCTGCAAACGTGCACCCACTTCGCTGTAGCGTTCGGCATCTGAAAAGCTGGTGATACTGGGCGCTAGAAAACCTTCAAACGCCAGTTCTATCGGATTATGCTTGCTTGACGCCAGCAACATACCCACCTGAAACCCCAATGCAAGCGCACCGACTTCTTCCTCGGTCTCGGGGTTGGCACCGCCTGCCGGTATGGCCACATCGCCAACCAGTGCCTTCATACCAGCCCCCAGGCTGTATTGCGTACCACCCGATTGACGATAACCACGCGCCATCAAGGTTGCGTGCGCCAACTTGTCGCCCTGCTCACTGACAAATGCACCCACGGCCAGCTCGGAACCACCACCTTGATAAAACTGATGCGGATTCAACAAAACAGCCAGATTTGCCGTCTCATTACTCAACGCCAAATCCAATCCTCCGGCGTTTACACCGAAAGACCCAAACATCAGGCACACACCCGCCAGCACTTTTTTCATTTGACGCCTCAAAACGCAATTCTCACTTCCATCTAGAGAGTCTAGACGGGATTTGCCGGGCCGCAAGTGGCGATGGAATTTAGACACTAGGCTGTAACGCCATAAAATGGGCAACACGTTGAATACTATCCACAAATTAATTGAGGACGATGACTAAGTGCAGGGATTTGAACTATTGCGTCAGCCTGGATAAACGGCTTTCAAGACGGGCAACAGACACTTTTTCCTGGGTGCCCAGTTCTTGCGCAAACAACGATATCCGCAGTTCCTCAAATGCCCAGCGAAGAGATTCGTGATTGGCATCGTATTCGGGGTCGTCGTCACGTCTTGCTGGCAGGGCTTTGAATTGCTCCCACACGGGCAGCATTTCCGATCTGGCCCGCCGGTCTTTGTCGGGAGATTGATCAATGGCATCGAGCCTCCGACCAATGGCCTGAAAGTACACGGCCAGTCGGCGCATGCGTTCAAGCCCCGTGGCGGTGACAAAACCCGGATAAAGCAGCTGATTAATTTGATCGCGGATATCACCGATGGCTTCCACCCAACTTAACGACACTGACCCTTCAATGCGTTTTGCAACCAGTCGGTGTTGTTCAAACGTGTTGGCGGTGGCTTCGCATAAATCGTTTGCAGCGCCGACCAATTGTTTACGATTGGACTCCAGGCGTTCCAGAAATGACTCGCGTGTTCTGGGCCATGGCTCACCAATGATAAATACGTGATCGAGTGCTGCATCGATAATGTCATCGATTAATATTTTTTTATTACCGAAAGGTGCAAAGCGTAAAGTTAAGACATCGATGCCGGGCAATTTTCTTTGCAAGTATTTAATTTCATCGCGGAGCACTAATCGCAGCAGCAAACGCAAGCCTGCTGGCATGGCTGCATTGGCCGTAGCAATGCTGGCAAACAGTTTTATATTAAGCGCACCATCATCACAGTGTAAGGCCGGGTAACCTTGCATGGAGATACCACTTTTTTCAATATCAACCACCTCGGGCAAATCACCAAAATTCCAGTCGGTGATATTCCGCCGCTCTATGCTGGTATCGCTGTGCTGTAGTAAGGTTTCCTCAACCTGATCGATAAATTCATTTTGCAGGGCGTCTAAGTTGCGTGAGCTACGCAGCGTTTTTCCATTGGCGTCCAGTAACTCATAACGCATTAGTAAGTGCGCAGGCAAGTTGTCGCTGTCCCATTCGCTGCCAGGGACATCCACTCCGGTCATGGCTTTAAGTTGCTGCGATAACTTTGTGGTTAACACCCCTTCTGCGTGGGTTAGATTGGCCAAGGCCTTTTTGGCAAAATCTGGCGCTGGTACAAAGTTACGACGCAGGCTTTTTGGCAGGGCCTTTATTAATAGAGTGACTTTTTCCTCTATTAACCCTGGCACAAGCCAATCGCAACGTTGCGACGTTAATCGATTAACCACTTCAACCGGCATCATAATAGTGACACCATCATCGTCTTCGCCTGGTGCAAAGTGATAACGTAAGGGCAGAACCATGGAACCAATTTCTATTTGATCGGGGTAGTCCCGCGCGCTAATCTCTACCGACTCATCAAACAGCAGTTGCTCTTTAGAAAAATAGAGTCCGCGTGGTGATTGCTGTTCGTACGTTTTACGGAATTGCTCAAACGATGCCGCTGTGCACACATCTTCGGGAATAATGGCTTCATAAAACCTTGCCATCTCAACATGATCAACCACAATGTCGCGCCGCCGAGATTTCTCTTCCATGCTGGTGACTTCCTCCAGCAAGGCTAGATTATGACGATAAAATTCGCCACTGGACTTTAAGCCCCCATCAACCAAACCCGCGCGTATAAATATTTGTCGCGACTCGCTTGGGTTAATAGGTGAATAGTTAACGAGTTTTTTTGGATTAATAATTAACCCATATAAAGTGGACTGCTCATACGCACCCACAGTACCGCGCTTTTTTTGCCAATGCGCATCACGATAAGAGCGAGACAACAAATGCTCGGCCAAGCGCTCTATCCAGTCTGGTTCAATCGCTGCAACCTGGCGCGCATAGAGTTTGCTGGTTTCGGCAATTTCGGCTGCCATCATCCACTTTGGGCCTTTTTTAAATAAACCAGAACCAGGAAAAATAGACAAGTGTCGGTTACGCGTCCCCAGATAATCCCGCTTGTCGCTCTTAACCGCCACATTGGCCAACAAGCCGGTTAATAAGGCTCTGTGAATATTATCGTAGGGGGCTTCGGTGGTGTTTTCGACCAACTTAAGTTCTTTACACAAGCGCTTGAGTTGCACACGAACATCCATCCATTCCAACACACGCAATGCTGATATAAAACGTTGACGACACATTTTTCTAAACTGCGAATTCGACAAACGTTCTTTTTGCACACTTAAAAAAGACCACAAGGCAAGCCACGCCATAAAGTCAGACTTTTCATCATTAAACTCTGCGTGCATTTCATCTGCCGCTGCGCGCTTATCAAATGGGCGTTCGCGTGGGTCCTGCACCGACAACGCACTGACAATAATCAACATCTCGCTAACGCAGCCTTCATCGGCCGCCGCTAACAACATACGCCCCAGTCGTGGGTCAACTGGCAATCGAGCAAGTCGACGCCCTAATGTTGTTAGCTTGCGCTTGTCATCGATAGCAGCGAGCTCTTGTAGCGTACGATAGCCATCGTTTATAAATTTCCCGTCTGGTGCTTCAACAAACGGGAACGAGTCAATCTCACCCAAACGCATGGACGCCATTTGCAAAATAACCGACGACAAATTGGTTCGTAAAATTTCAGGCTCGGTAAATTCAGTTCGAGTATCAAAGTCTTCTTCACTGTACAAGCGAATACACACGCCTGGCGCTTCACGACCACAGCGACCCATGCGTTGATTAGCTGATGCTTGCGAGATTTTTTCTATCGGCAGCCGTTGTACCTTACTGCGCACACTGTAGCGCGACATACGTGCATATCCAGCATCAACTACGGCTCGAATACCGGGCACCGTTAATGATGTTTCGGCTACGTTGGTGGATAAAACAATGCGCGGTCGAGTGTGTTTTTGAAAAATGCGGTTTTGCTCTGAGTTTGATAAACGCGAAAACAGGGGTACAACTTCAACACTGCGAAGCACCGGTGACGACGATGCACTTTTACCGAATAAATCGGCAAGCTCACGAATATCGCGCTCACCCGGCAAAAACACCAGTACATCATGATGACGTTCCTTTATTAAGGTTTCGCATGCTTGCACAATGGCACTGGGTAAATCAGCGTCATCAAGTTGATTATCAGTCTGGTTATCAGAATCAAACGTCTCAAGTGGTTCGTAGCGTAATTCAACCGGGTAGGTTCGGCCTTCGGCCAATATGATTGGCGCGTTATTAAAATGTCGTGAAAAGCGTTCCGGGTCGATGGTAGCCGAGGTAATAATGAGCTTTAAATCTCTGCGCCGGGGCAGCAGGGTTTTTAAGTAACCCAATAAAAAATCAATGTTTAGCGAACGCTCATGTGCTTCATCAATAATGATGGCATCGTAGGCATTCAAAAACGGGTCGCGTTGAATTTCGGCCAGCAAAATACCGTCGGTCATGAGCTTAATGTGCGTACGCTCGCTTACCTGATCGGTAAAGCGAATCTTGAAACCCACCGCCTCACCCACAGTAGAGCCCAGTTCGCTGGCAATTCGACTTGATACGCTACGCGCAGCAATCCGCCGCGGTTGCGTGTGCCCAATGTAGCCTGCGGCGCCCAGACCAAACTCAAGGCACATCTTTGGCAATTGGGTGGTTTTACCAGAGCCAGTTTCACCACAAACAATAATCACCTGATGCTTGGCTAAGGCGGCAAGGATGGCGTCTCGCTGTTGCACCACTGGTAAGTCATCGGGGTAATTGGGTGCCGGTCGATTGGTTTGACGCGCCAGACACTGCGCCGCAGACCGCTCAATGTCTTTGAGCAAAGCGGTGGCTTTGTCGGTTTCGCTGGATTGGCCCGCCACCGGTTTGATGCGTCGACGCAAGCGATGCCGGTCTACCTGCATACATTGGTCAATGCGCCGGTGCAGATCGGCGGCGTCGAGAATCATGTGGTGACTTTTGAGTGGATAACGTTGGGCGCTAGCCTATCAAATCCTGGCTAACAATCGTGCTAAAAGGCTCATGATAATTTAACGCAGTTTCGCTGGCGCCCGTCCAAGGTTCACTGCATTCAACGCTGTAAAGAGGAGCTTGGTGAATCCGATTATTTACCGCTTTGGTTTACGGCCACCATTTTTTAGACAGGATTGCATAGACTTGTAAGGCGTATATTTTTTTGTTCGCTTGTAATAACTACCACCTTCTCGCGGATGACATATTCCGCTTTTACTTTTTTTCACTACTGGATTATCGGATAAAACTATCGACGGATGAATCACCATAAATGTTAACGCGACAGTAGCGACAAATCTTCTCATTTTTCTGCAGGCCGTCCTTACCAAATACCCAGCGGCGTTGGTTATGAAAAATCGCCATGTACACTCATGACATGGATGGCAACGCTGTATTCTTTTACGATGGTAGCGGATGCTGAGAAACCTAAAAATGGTCAGAGCGCCTGCATGGCTTTGCTTTTTCAACTTAGCAAAGTGATCATCCGTGATGGTTGACTATTACTTTACACACCGATCTGAATGTTCACCAAACGATTGAACTTGAAAAAGTGAATTCCGGCGCGCCTGGAGCTAACTTACTGGCTCTTCGATCAGCCCATTATGTGAATTGGCCCACAAACTGTATATGCCCTTTACTGCATATCCCTTTTAGGGCATAATATTCGCCATGGCATGGACGATACAGTTTGAGGGAGCATTTGAAGCAGAATATGAGCAGATGGAAGTATCACTTCAGGAAGAGCTGCTGTCGCACCTGGTTCTATTGGAACGGTTTGGTCCGCAACTAGGTAGGCCCAAAGCTGATACGTTGCACGGCTCTCAGCACGCTAACATGAAGGAACTTCGGTTTAACCATGATGGTGGGATTTGGCGTGTCGCTTACGCTTTCGATGTCGAAAGAACTGGCATTGTTCTGGTCGCAGGCGACAAAGGTGGTGTGAACCAGAGGCAGTTTTACAAGCAACTTATTGCAATAGCTGATCGGCGCTTTACCAATCATCAGAATAAGTTGAAAAACCAAGGGGATTAAATATGAGCACTCTACAAGACAAACTGGCGGAGTTATCATCTGATCGTCGAATCGATGTCATGGCTCGAGCTGATGAACTGATCGCGGAAGAATTGACTTTACGACAGTTGCGAGAGGCACTTGACCTGACCCAAAGCGTCATCGCAGAGCGACTTGAAATAGGTCAACACAGTGTGTCTCGCATGGAAAATCGTGGTGATATTAAGCTATCAACTTTACGCACTTACATTGAAGCGCTTGGTGGTGAACTGAATATTACTGCGAAATTTCCTGACCGAGATGAGGTCAGAATCCAACCAGCTGAGGTGGCCTGATCTTAAGACGCTTTACTACATACCTCGAAGCAATCCCACAGATGCATTAAGGCACATGTAGTACCTACCCCGTCACCCGAATGATGTCGTAAGAAACATTGCCACGACGCAGGCGTTTTTTAGCGTCGGTGAGCCGACTTTGATCGAAAAACGGGCCTATTCGCACACGATGGCCCACTTTGCCATTGGCATCTTGGCGCTTCACGATGAACGCTTCAAATCCCAGCATCAATACAGCGGCTCTCATGCGCTCGGCATCTGCGGCCGCGCCGTAGCTCCCGGCTTGCAGATAATAAGATTCCTGACCAATGCTGCTGGCAGGGATTTCGGCATAGGTTTCGGCAGCCAGATTACGGCGCTGTGTGTTCTGCATATTGCCTGGCACAATGCGCGTTGCCGGTTTAATAACGGTCTGAGCACGGGTCACTTCTTGCACTTGTGGCACGTTGTCATCCACCTGATCGGCAAGCACGGTGTAGAACTCGTAGTTTTCACCGTTCTGGCTGTCCTCACCGAACACCTGCGTGGGGTGATAGTCGCTGAGGCTGCTATCGACTGGAAGTCGCGACAACAACATCACGAACCCGATAACAAAGCCCATTAACAGGCCGAGCGCCAAAACAAAGTAACGCGTATCGCCGGTGCCGTCTGAATCAGCCATTTTTCCTACATTACCTCTGGCGCAGATACATCAATCAGGGTGAGCCCGTTATACAAAACCTGTTGCACTGCCTGCATCAAGCACAGCCTAGCCTGACGCAATGCGTCGTCATCAACCAGGGTTTTGTGGGCGTTATAGTATGAATGTAGACCATTTGCCAGATCGCGCAAGTAGGTTGTGAGTTGATGAGGCTCGTGAGCTAAGGCCGCTCGTTCCAACAACTCGGGATACGTGGCCAGCAACGTTAGCAGCTCGGCTTCTTCGGGCTCGCTAAGCAGGTTCAACGATTGCAGACCCTGAGCTTGGTTGTATGTCATGCCCAGTTGTTCGCAGCGACGCATGACACTGCAAATGCGCGCATGGGCCATTTGCACGTAGTAAACCGGATTTTCGTTTGACTTTGACTTGGCCAGATCGAGATCGAAGTCCAGATGCTGCTGGTATTTGCGCATCACATAAAAATAGCGTGCGGCATCTTTGCCGATTTCTTCGCGTAAGTCTCTGATGGTGACAAATTCACCCGAGCGTGTAGACATTTGCATACGCTCACCGCCCTTATAAAGGATGGCAAACTGAATCAGCAGAAAGTCGATTTTTGCTCGATCGTGGCCCAAAGCTTCACAAGCGGCGTACATACGAGCCGTGTACCCATGATGATCGGCACCAAACACATACAACACCTTATCGAAACCGCGTTCCAGCTTGTTATCGATGTAGGCAATGTCGGAGGCAAAATACGTGGTCTGACCGTTGTCACGCATTACTACTCGGTCTTTTTCGTCACCAAAATCGGTGCTGCGAAACCAGGTAGCGCCATCTTTTATATATAAGTGCCCGGCCTCATCGAGTTTTTGCACCACGGTTTTTACATGATCACTGAGGCTGCGCTCGCTAAACCATTCATCGTATTCAACACCAAATTCGCCCAAATCCTGTTTGATGTCTTCCAGAATGGCGTTAAGGCCCAGGTTAAACACAGCGCTGTAATTATCGCCGAGCAACTGTCGTGCTTGGGCAATCACGCCATCTATATGTGCTTCTTTATCGCCACCTGCCGGTTCATCGGCAGGGACGGAATCAAAAATGAGCTTGGCCGAGTGTTTTAGCTTGTCACCCTGCTGTTCTTTTAGCTGCTGAGCAATCAGTTTGACGTAGTCACCTTTGTAACCGTTGGACGGGAAGTCAAGTGATTCGCCACCAAGTTCCAGGTACCGCAACCAGACACTGGCGGCAAGAATGTCCATTTGCCGCCCGGCGTCATTAACGTAATATTCGCGCTGGATATCAAAACCGACGGCACTGAGCATATTCGCCATGGTTGCACCCAAGGCTGCACCCCGGCCATGCCCAACATGCAGCGGTCCAGTGGGGTTGGCCGAAACATACTCTACTTGCCAACGCTGGCCCTGGCCTTTATTCGACCGACCAAATTGCTCACCCTGCTGCAGCACAGTTGCAACCACCGATGACGCTGCCGCATCGTTCTGGAAAAAGTTGATAAAGCCCGGACCTGCAATCGCCACTTCTCGGATGTCATTGTTATCGGGTAAGGCATCAACCAGCATTTGCGCAACATCACGAGGCGACTTGCCGGCTGGCTTGGCCAGCATCATGGCTAAATTTGAAGCAAAGTCACCATGGGAGGGGTCTTTTGTGCGAGTCACAGTAATTTTTGGGCTGACATCGTCAGGGATGGTCCCAGCCGATTTCAATCCGGCAAGGGCCGCGGCCAAATGCTGTTCTATTAACGATTTCACGGTTCGGTCGGGGGGCAATTAATTACTAATAAACAGTTTAACCGCTTTGACGACACTGATGGGGCAGCTTGCGCGTTGTCGGCAATTTTCTTCTTGCGCTACCTGCTCCCCCCAGATTGAGCCAGATGAGTAAGTTGAGCAAGCGTCCGGCGGTGCTGCCAAAGCAGCACGCACTGTCTTTCGATTGCACACCTTGCTGCCTGCTGAGTGATCACTACCCCTGCACTTGCTCACACTTTGATGCCAAATTAAGGTGCAGAAAACTTTAAAAGTTCCTTATTGTATAAATTTAATTTTAAATCACAGCCATCGACTGACGCATACAGAACAGCATTTTAAAACCAAGCCGAAACCTTTTCTCAAACATACCCATTTGTATATTTCCAAACTTATTTGCATAAAAATTTTCTTAATAGTCAGGGAACTCCACAGTTTAGAGGCAACAGCCTAATCAAACCTTTGAAGATCTCTTTCATTTTTTAACGCCAGGAGAATCAATATGCAGAAAAAATTTCTATTAGGTGCCGCTTTAGCTATGGGTATATCACCAATGGCAATGGCAGAAAACAGCTTGACTGCGAGCGTGCGCATTGGCGCAACGTTTGTAGACAGTGAAACAGTCGACAGTGATTTCGCATTCAGTAATTTTGGGTCCAGAATAAAATGGTCCGGCGAGACGGAGTTTGATAACGGGCTAAACGGTATAGGCTATCTGGAATTTGGATTAAACCCGGACAACAATGCCAGAGGCACGTCGGGTATTGATCGTACTCGACATGCCTGGGCCGGACTAAAAGGCGGTTTTGGAACCGTTAAAATTGGTGCACAGTACGCGTCGTTTTATGACATGGTTTCAGGCCATACTGATATTGCCTGGTGGGGAAGCTGCTGGACGCAATTTGAATGTAGCCGCGAAACTCGGGTATTAAAGTATTCAGGACAATCAGGCGGACTCAGTTATTCGGCGTCTGTTCAGGGCAACCCTGAAGATGAAGGAAATGACGCTGGTGATCAAATAGAGCTGGGTTTTAACTACTCTGTTGGCGGCATCGTGGTAGGACTGGCCACATCGGTTCACGCTGACGATGGCGAAGACGAAGGCGGCACACTCATTGGTGGTGTTGTTAAAGGCAGTGCCGGACCGGTAGGTTTAGGACTGACCTTCCAATTAGCAGATGAAGATTTTGCAGATTCTGACGACGATTTTTCTAATGTGACCTTAACAGCGACCTTCGGGAACACCTATGCCGTATACAATCGCGGTGACAGTGGTTCCAACAACCCGCAATTTGGCACACTGGGCTACACCCTTAACATTGGTAGCGGTTCCTTGATGTATTTCGAATACCAATTTGTTGACGATGACACCCCTGCCGATGAAGAAACCATTTTGCGCGCAACGTACAAATACGATTTCGGCGTGATCTAATTGGCCAAAAGAAAGTGCCTACCGGAAGCGGGGTCGCATCAGCGACCCTGCGTTCCAGATTTGACCGCATCTTGCCAACACCCACGCAACCAAATAATACAAAAGTAAGTAGGCTTCGAGCGCTGAGCGTTTTCAACACGTCTTACGGTTTAACAACAAGCTGAACCCGGGTTTCGTTGTCGGGAGATTGCGGACCGTCGTAATTTTGATAGACCTCTCTGCCCTGCCCGGTCATGACTAATCCGGCTTTGTGTATTTCCGTCTGTAGCGGGATGTACGCCTTTTTTTCAAGCTGGGCGATATCACCGTACAACACAGTTTCAACAAACTGGAACGGATCCAGTCGATCTACCCTGCGTGGGCCACTGTAGCCCTCAGCTTGGGCCTTGGACACAGGCAACGCAATACGCAATTGAAACGGTGCTTCCGGGTCCTCTGTAATACCATCGTATAAAAACTGCATTGGGCCTGTTGGAATAATGCCAGCGGAGATCAGATCGCCAGAGAGTTTTTCAGGCAATTCGCCAACGTCTTTGACGATGTCGTTCAGTTTGGTCTGCATCTCAATAGAAATGACGCTGACGGCATTGGATGTTTGAATTTGCATAATGTAGCTCCTGTTGCGAATGAGACGGTTCGTTCACCGTGGAAGCTACTGTGACAGAGGCTACTGACAACCCTATGTCAGGATGGTTGCCAGTGAGCTTTTAATTCATCGGCCAGGCTGGCCAGCTCTGCCTCCAGACCATCGCCTTTGATAATTTGAACACCACTGGTGTACTGCAATAGCCAGCGAGCCATGTATCCTGGGGATGGCGTAATAAATTGCATGCGCACACCGCCAGGCTCCAGCTCTTCACTGATAAAGCCATACAGATAACGCGCCTCACCAACAAAGCGTGCAACTTCGGGTATGAAGAGCAGTTCTACCTCAAGCATGTCGTTTTGCGCTTGTTGCGCTGCCAGATAGTCTTGCAGGGAGCTGCGTGTGTGGCGCGGGAATTGTTCAGCCAATGGCTCAAACTCCGTGATGCGATCAAGACGAAAATCCCTGTATGCCTCGCGCAATCGGCACCAGGCAATCAGGTGCCAGTGCAAACTGTAGTGAAATAAACCAATGGGCTCTATCTGTCGCTTGCTGGTTTCTGCATTCATTCCGGCAGCATAAACAATACGAACCACTTGCCGTCTAACCAACACGCTGCGCGATTCGCGTAACCAGCGATCACCTTCAGCAGACTCACGTCTTGCATCGCCCGCCATCACTTCTATGTCAGCATCCAGCGAACTTAGATGATCTTTATCAGATGTGTCCAGAACCGACCTGACTTTGTTTAACGCGTGTGAGTAATCGGCATGTGAATTTTGATCAAGATTTGCCGACAACAGTTTTTCTCCAAGCAATAAAGCGGCGGCTTCGTTCAGGGTAAAGCTCACCGGCGGCAAGCGATAACCTTTTTCCAGAAAATAACCAACACCCGGCTCTGACCCTATTGGCACGCCCGCGTTTTCCAGAGTACGGATATCGCGATAGACCGTGCGTTCAGTCACCGCAAAGTGCTCTGCTAAAAAACTGGCTGTGACAACAGATCGAGTTTGTAACAACAGCAACAAAGAGGTGACTCGGTCGAATCGATTCATACTGGCTTACCCGGCATCAACTAAAAAAGCGCAAAATAAATGCACCCACCAATGTTGTTACAGTGGAAAACACTTTAATGATATTAAGCCGCTCTTTTAAAAAGAACACCCCAATTAACAAGGCAAACACAATGCTGGTTTCGCGCAGTGCAGTTACCAGAGCAATAGGTGCCTGAGTGAATGCCCAAGTGACTAAAGCATAAGCCACAAATGACGCACCACCTGCAATAAAAAAGGTTTTACGTTGCTCGGTTGCCAGCACTTTAAAAACACTGGGTTGCACTTTAAGCACGTATAAACTCATGATGATGCCATTGGCTATGCTCAGCCAGGCATAAAAACCTAACGATGTTCCGGCCAAACGCGCACCCAAACCATCAACCAGAGAATACGACGCAATAAAACAACCAGTGATCAGCGCAAAAATAGCCGCGTTAGGATTACGCTGACCATCATCGCGCCTGACCAAAGCCAAACTGACAATGCCCAAACCAATAATGCAAACCGCCAGCAATTCTATTGAGGTGAGCTCAACGTTCAATATAAAAACAGACACTAACGCAACCAACAATGGTGCTGAGCCGCGCGCAATAGGATACACCTGAGTCAAGTCACCCAGTTTGTACGATTGCAACAAGAAAAACTGGTAACCAGCATGTAAAACCATACTGCCCAACAAGTAAGGGTAGCTGGCCGCATCTGGCAATGGCACAAACAATAAACTGACCAGGGCAAACGGTATATGCCCAATAATAACCGCACTCATACCCACGGTTTTATCTGAACCACTTTTAACTAATGCGTTCCAGCTTGCATGCAGTAATGCGGCACCAATAACAGCTATGAAAACGGTTAAGCTCAAAACAAATCGACCGGGTCAACATCAATTGACCAGCGATTGCGTTGCGCATCTTTAAGCGTATCAAGATTAATGGTTAGTCGCGACAAAGCTTCATTAAGTAACGAGCGTCGTTCGGCTTGCAACAACAGTTGCGCACGATAACGACCACCCAGTCGCTCCATGGGTGCTGGCACCGGCCCCAATACAGACACACCGGCAACCGGCGGATTCAATAATCGATCAGACACGCCACGTAAAAAATGCATGGGAGCGTCAGCATTAGGTGCTTCGGCGCGAACTAAAGCGACAAAAGCATAGGGTGGCAACAAGGCCAGCCGTCTTTCATCAAGTGCAATTTTTGCAAATTCGGCATACCCCTCACTAACCAGCGTTTGCATCATTGGGTTATCCGGGTTGCGCGTTTGGATGAGCACGCTGCCTTGTTTTTCCTCACGACCCGCTCTGCCAGCAACCTGAATAATCAACTGCCCCATTTGCTCCAGCGCACGAAAGTCGGTGCCAAACAAACCGCGATCGGCATCCAGGATGCACACCAGTGTCACACCGGGAAAGTGATGCCCCTTGGCCAGCATTTGCGTTCCAACCAATAGCTTTGCACTGCCACTGGTTGCTGCATCCAGTTGCGCTTGCAAAGCACCTTTGCGGCGGGTGCTGTCTCTGTCGATACGCGCAATTTCTATGTCGGGAAATGCCTCTGCCAGCGCTGCGGCAATGCGCTCTGTGCCATAGCCAATTCTGTCGAGCGACTCTGACCCACAACTTTCGCACGTTTGCGGCACGGGCCGTTCGGACCCACAGTGATGGCATCGTAGTCGGGCACGACGCGCATGCACTGTCATGTGCGCATCACATCGACGACAGTCTGCGCATGCGCCACAGTCATTGCACAACAAGGTGGGCGCAAAGCCGCGCCGGTTAATAAACACCAATGCCTGGTTGCCTGCATCAAGGTGTTTCTTGATTTCATCGAACAAGCGATCGCTCATGCCTTCAATTAACGGCCGACGCCGGATGTCCAGCAAAGCCATTTTAGGAGGCGTGGCAACACCCGCACGCATGGTTAACGCAAGTTCGGTGTAACGCTCGCTGGCAACGTTGTTCAGGGTTTCAAATGACGGCGTTGCAGTTCCTAGCACCACAGGACAAGCACGGTCACGGGCACGAACCATGGCTAAATCCCGCGCATGGTACCTGAATCCATCCTGTTGCTTAAGCGAACCATCGTGTTCTTCGTCTATGACAACCAAACCCAATCGCGGCATGGGTACCAGCACAGCCGAGCGCGTACCAATAACGACATCGGCATGGCCTTTGGCAGCCAACAACCAGTTTTGCATGCGCTCGGTGTTGTTCATGGCCGAATGCAGGCTCACCAGACAGCCGGTTATTCGCCGTTGAAAACGACGCATTAGTTGCGGAGTTAAAGCGATTTCGGGCACCAGAATAAGCACTTGTTGCTGGCGTGCCAGCACCGGTTCAATGGCGCGCAAATACACCTCGGTTTTTCCACTGCCCGTAACACCATGCAAAAGAAAAGGCGCAAACTGCCCCAGTTTTTCGGTGATGGCACTCACCGCACTTTCCTGAGCTGGCATGAGCTCGGGTCCCGACTCAACAGCATCATTACGCGGCAACACCATACTGGTACCGGCTTTAACCAACCCGCGCTCAATTAGCGGCTTAACCGCACTACGCCATCGCGGACTCATGGCTGCAAAGGTGGACGCATCAATAGCCTGATTACCGGCCTCGGCCAACACAGTGTAAACGCTGTGCTGCAAAGCTGCCTTTTTGGCTGAAGGTATAAGCGCATCTGAATCGGCCACCAAATTGAATATTTCGCGGTGTTCCAGCGTGGCAGGCTTACCCTGACGCAACAACACCGGCAACGCTGAGCACAGCACATCACCGATGGGGTGGTGATAGTAGCGACTGGCCCAAAGCAGCACCGACATCACGTCCTTTGGAAGCAGGGCTTCCTCGTCCAGCACCTCGGTAATGGCACGCAGCTTATTGGCCGGATAGGCAGACTCTGCCATGCCCTGAACAACTATGCCCACAACCGAACGCCGGCCAAAGGGGACTTTGACTCTGGTGCCGGCAATCACTGGCTGATTACCACGCCAGCGATAATCGAACAGCTGGTGCAATGGGGTCGGGATGGCCACCTGCACAAAGCCAAATTGTTGTTCGTCGAGAGCGCTCATGGCCAGGGGTATTAGTAAATTTGCAGGTTTTTGGTCAATAGATCGTCAACTGTTTAACCATATCCGTTATTTACCGGTTCTTTATCCACAAAATCTGTGGATAACTATGTGGATGAAATGCAGAAATAGGTAAAAAACCGCTTATATTTAGAGTTATGGTTAAATTGGCAATTAATTGAACAAATCACCAATACATTTATTTATCAATAACTTACAGCCTTCTTTTAAACTAAATTTATCCGCCACTACACGAAAGTGAGAGACTCATCAATAAATTTTGCACTTGTGTATAAACGCGAATAATCGAAGCGAAGTCAAGCGGTTTTGAGCGCTGTTTTTTTGTCGTTTGCGGGTTTAAAAAGGGCAAATGAACGCATTTAAGCACTATACATACGTATTAACAGCCAGGCGACTAGTCCAGTGACTTGATGGCACTGATCATATCCTGCACGCTGCGCTTGGCATCACCCAGACCAACCCGGGTTTTCTCGTGCCGCAACAGCGGATTATCCAATCCGGCGTAACCCTGACCGTCACCCCGTTTTAGTACAATCACGCTACCGGCCTCATCGACATTCAGTATGGGCATACCGTGCAGCGGGCTTTTCTCGTCGGTACGCGCAGATAAATTGACGATATCGTTGGCACCAATGACCAGAGCCACATCGATTTTGCTCATTTCGTTATTGATTTCAGACAAATCATGTATTTTTTCGTAGGCCACCCCGGCTTCAGCCAACAGCACGTTCATATGGCCAGGCATGCGCCCTGCCACCGGATGAATCGCAAACTGGACATCAACACCTCGCTCTTCAAGCAGCTGAGTCAGTTCCTGTACCTTGTGCTGCGCCTGGGCAACAGCCATACCGTAGCCGGGCACAATGACAACTCGCTCGGCAAACGCCATGGTAACGGCCGCATCAAATGCATCGACTTCGTTAACGTGCCCATAGTGGACGCTGTCTTCGCTGGTGCTGTGGGCAATACCAAAGCCGGAATACAAAATTTCACTTAAACGCCGATTAACCGCTCTGGCCATAAGCCGGGTTAATAAAGCACCAGCGGCACAAACCAGCGTGCCAGCAACCATCATCGCCGGGTTGCCCAGCACATAACCCTCAAATGCGACAGCCAAGCCAGCGGCAGCATTGTAGAGCGATATCAACACCGGCATATCAGCTGCAGCTATTGGCGATGTCATGATGAAGCCAAACAATAATGACAGTGCGAAAAACATCAACAACAGCACAGGGTGCGCTGTATTAGAGAATGCCAGTATGAAACCCAGCATTAACACCAGCGCCATCATGGCAACGTAGGCAGTTTGCCGATTGGAAAACCAGTTACCGTATTTGATAAAACCACTGAGTTTTGCAAAGGCCAATAACGAACCTGAAAAAGCAATACAACCGATTAGCGCACCAACAACGCCCAATATGCGCTCGGACGCCCCGTGCTCTGCAGCACGTAACAATTCCACTGCTGCAATGGTTGCAGCCGCGCCACCACCAAGGCCGTTATAAAGGGCTATCATCTGCGGCATATCAGAGATATCAACGCGTTTGGCATGCACAAAAGACAAGGCGCCACCAATGAGCATAGCGATTAATATCAACCAATGGTTACCCGTAATATTTGGGTGCGAAAACGAGGCCGCCACAGCCAGCAACATACCGGTTGCAGCAATCCAGATACCGGTGCGGGCACTGATGGGCGAACTCATTCGGCGCAGGCCGTAAATAAACAAGGCTGCAGAAAAGAAGTACGCCAGATCAATAAAAAAGGAACTTGAATTAATCATGATGCACGACTTCCATCATCGTGCTTGTTGTTGGACGAATCCTGCTCCGATTCGTTACCATCTGCGTCTGCGTCGGCAACATCGGCGTCAACACTACCAGGATTGTTGCGCTCTGCCAGTAATCGTTGTTCTTCTTCGAGGCGTCGCTGATTACGCTTGGCTGACGTTTCAAACATAGCCAACATACGATCGGTGACGACATAACCGCCAACACAATTTGCCGTTGCCGCCATCACGCCAATAAACCCGATGCTGATTTGCAGTGCACCCTCTGCATGACCCAGAGCCACCATGGCACCGGCCAGCACAACACCGTGTATAAAATTGGAGCCCGATAGTAACGGGGTGTGCAGAATTGACGGCACGTTGGCAATCAGCACATATCCGGCAATGCCTGCCAGCATAAAAAGATACAGAGCGACAAAAGCATCCATTAGTGCAATTTCTCCAGCTCAATGGCCTGCCGGACCCAATCGGCCACATTCAAACCCTCGTTATCATCGAGCTGCCTCTCCAGACGTTCGATGTCGACATCATCCATTTGCGCCAGATCTTTGTAGGTTCTTATACGAAACGCATACAAGCGGTTTTGCAACGCGGGACCAATGCCGTCGATTTTCATTAAATTATCACCGGGCTCTTCAGCCGGTTCCTGGTCATCACTGGTTTGATTGTCCGACGTGTTATCGGCTTGTTTTTCTTCTGCTGCAGATGAGCTGTCGCTTACTGGAATATCAGAGTCAGCGTCACTGTCTGCTGTGGTCAGATTTGCCGAGCGCTGTTCGCTTGGAGTATCACTATCATCTTCTAACCAACCCGCTGCTTGATTCGGTTGCTCTTCGGTACGTTCACGTTGCTCGGTAATGGGCGGTGCGCATTCAATGTCCATTAAATCAGCGGTGGCTTGATGATGAACATTGCCATTATGCGTTAGCAAACACGTGCTAAGTATTTCATCAGCCCAATCCAAATGCAGTTGCCCACGCTCGTCAATCATCAGCTTAAGCATGTTGTAGATATTGCGTGAATACATTTCGCTGGCATGCACGGCGCCGCTGCTGGGCAAATTTAACGGCCCCACAATCAGGGTATCACCATGCATGTAAGATTCCCCGGGGCGCGTTAGCTCGCAATTACCGCCGGTTTCGGCAGCCATGTCAACGATGATAGTGTCGGGTAACATGCCTTCGATCATGTCTTCGGTAATAATGGTAGGCGCGCGTCTACCGGGAATAGCAGCAGCACAAATAACGGCGTGCGCACGCGACATGCGATCAGCCAGAACGTCATGTTGAGTTTGTTTTTCTTCTTTGTTTAGCGCCCGTGCACGACCTCGGCTGCTTTCGGCTTCTACGCCGGTATCTATCATGGTGGCACCCAGAGATTCAATTTGTTCTCGGGCAGCACTTCGAATATCGTAGGCTTCCACGCGTGCGCCCAGACGTCGTGCCGTGGCTATGGCCTGCAAGCCCGCTACACCCGCGCCGATAACAATAACGCGCGATGGGCGAATGGTGCCTGCAGCCGTGGTCATCATGGGAAACAATCTGGGGGATAGTTCGGCTGCCAGCAGCGCGGCTTTATAGCCAGCAATGGTGGCTTGTGACGACAAGACGTCCATGGGCTGCGCACGTGTAATACGGGGCATGTGATCCATGGCAAAAGTAGTGACTTTGCGTTGCCGCAACTCCTCAATAACATCGAGATGTAAGTAGGGTGTTATCTGGGAAAGCAATACCGACCCAACTGGCAGCAAGCGAGCCTCTTCAACTGTGGGCGGTTTCACCTTAACAGTGACAATGGTGCTCTCTACACACTCAGCAAAGGTTTTAACAACGGGTGAGTCTTCGTAGTCGTCATCGTAGAAGCCTGCACCGTGACCACAGCCTGACTGCACAACCACATTGACATTGTACTGATCGCGCAGGCGCGCAACACTATCCGGGTCAAGCGCAACGCGCTTTTCGCCTTCTAAACTCTCCAGCGGTAATGCCAGTCTCAATGCCACGCAAAAGTATCCTCTAACGGTTCAATGATCTAACTGCTGCAACGATCAATGTACTGCCAATGGTTGATTTATACTACGAAGATGGAAAGGATTGCTTTATGAAATTCTGGGCACAGTTTACCTGTTTCTCGTGTTCCAGATCAGCGCAACGTTCGTAAAAGACGGCAGAACTCACAAGAAAAATTGCTATGAAATACCTGGGAAGACCTGAATATCAGCATGGAACCGGTGAAAAACTGGGGGTTTTGGTGGTTAATCTGGGCACACCAGACGCCCCGGATACGCCCTCTGTTCGTCGCTACCTGCGCCAATTTCTTAGCGATCCGCGCATTATCGAATTACCGCGCCTGCTGTGGATGGCCATATTGCATGGGGTTATATTAAGAGTAAGGCCGGCGAAAAGCGCAGAAGCCTACCGGGAAGTTTGGGACGAGCAAACCGGCTCACCGCTCATGAAGTTTTCGTTGGCGCAAGCCGATGCGCTGCAAAACAATTTGCAAGCGCGCTTTGGCGAGGACGTTATTGTGTCATTGGGTATGCGCTACGGCTCGCCTTCAATAGACGATGCCATAACCAAGCTCGAATCACACAACGTTCGGCGCATGCTGGTTTTACCCATGTACCCACAATATTCCGGCACCACCGTGGCCTCCGTGTTTGATGCCGTTACCGACAGATTACAAACAACACGCTGGATTCCAGAAACCCGGTTTATTAACCAGTACTGCGATGAACCAGACTACATAAAAGCATTGGCAAACAGCGTGCGTGAAAGCTGGGATGAACACGGCAAAGGGAACTTACTGGTGACCTCATACCATGGCATACCCAAACGGTATTTGCTTAACGGCGACCCGTACCATTGCCTGTGCCATAAAACCACACGCTTACTGGCCGATGAACTCGGCTTATCCGAAAAAGATTTTCGTGTTGTTTTTCAATCAAGAGTTGGTAAAGAAGAATGGTTACGCCCCTATTGTGATGAAACCATGAAAACCCTGGCTTCTGAAGGCATCACATCAATCGATGTTATCAGCCCGGCGTTTTCTGCTGACTGCCTCGAAACCCTGGAAGAAATAGAAGGTGAAAACAAAGAGTACTTTATCGAGAACGGTGGTGAGCGCTTTGTTTATATTCCGTGCTTGAACGCGCGACACGATCACATGGAGATGTTAACTAACCTTGTAGAACGGCATTGCCAGGGCTGGCCAGAAATGGATGCAGGCAGAGATAAAAAAAGTGAACGCGAACACTTTGAAACATCTGCCAGACAAGCAAAAAAGCTGTTGGAGGCCAGCGCCTAGTTAACTTTGCTTAAAGTTACTATAGGCCGCATGATGCATTAGGGGTCCCAGATACACGGTGGATCCCAAGTACTGTGTCATAACAATGCCCGATATGTCGTTGGCTTTGTCTATCCAGAAATAAGTTGTTGCCGCACCCGACCAACCGCCTTCGCCCATGGCCGTTTTAAATTCGCATTGGGCAGGGTCAATCATTAATCGGCCCATCAGGCTCCAGCCGTAACCACCCAACACATTAAACCCAAGCTTTAGCGGCATCAGCGAACTGCTTATTCGATTGCTCCACATGAGGTTAAGCGTTTGTTCGCTTAGCAATTGCTGGCCAATTGATGTTGCACCTGTTTTCAGCGCGCCCATGAACTGTATGTAGTCTTGCATGGTTGAATATAAGCCATGACCGCCACGATAAAATCCTTGACTTGCCTGAGTTGGATAACTGGCGTCGACATTTAACAAGTTCAGTGTATTGGGTTGGTCAGACTCAACGATAACGTCACCTAAATCCCTTGCACCATACATTGGCAACAGGCGATTCAGTTTGGAATCTGGCACGCTGAATGCCGTGTCCTGCATATTTAGCACATCAAACACGCGGGCTTTTAATAGGCCTGGCAAGTCTTGTTGGGTAATCACTTCGAGCACATGCGCCAGCACATCGGTTGCTACACTGTAGCGCCATTGTTGTCCCGGTTGATACGCCAATGGCATTGTGCCAAGCAGGGCCACAACCTCACTCAAGGGACGATCGGCACGTGCACTTATTTGTAGCTTGCGATATTGCGGCGCAACAGAACATTCAGGTAAAAAATCGTACGATAATCCGGCCGTGTGGGTGAGCAGATGCTCTATGGTTATCTGCTTTTGCATTGCCACCGGTTTATTGTTTTCACCTAACACTTGTAGGTGTGCAAAATCAGGGAGGTATTGGCTTACCTTGTCTTCAAGTTTTAACTTGCCTTCATCCAATAACTGCATTGCCACAAAAGACACTACTGGCTTGGTCATTGAATAAAGTCGATACAGAGGTTGGTGCGCGGCATGCGATGACTCAAGCCCTATAGCGCCCGCGCTTTTAACTTCATTGTGTTGAGTCATGTGCCATTGCACACTGTGAAACTGCTTTGCAGCCACAAGCGCTTGCGCCTGCGCTTCAAGTTTGTCATCGATGTCGGCGTTATAAACCAGCGGGGTCATGTGCGAAAGCCAGGAGATTTAACGAATGGTTTTTTGGGCAGCGGCAATTCGATTTTTGACTTGTTCGTCTGGTTGCATCGAATTTAACGTGGTTATTGCTGCGCGACGATTGCCTTTTGGCTCGTTGGTGTCTTCAGCGATTTCAAACAAGCGCTCGACAGCTTCTGGTGATTGAAAGGGGTATTGCGCATAGGCATACACAGCAGCCTGCCTAACAGAAGGGTCTTCATCGGAAAGTGCGCCATACAGCACCGGTGACAGGGAATCATCATTGGTTAATCGAACTAAAATCGATACGCTTTGACGCCTTACTGCTGGTTCATCGTGCTCGGCCAGCGGAATAATCTGGGCAACGGCGCTTTGTCTGGTTTCGGGTGTAACAGACTCAGGTACTGCTAGCACGTTCATGGTAGAAACCAGTATTGACGGGTCGGCCTCACTGCCCAATATGTTATTGGCAACGTCATAAGCCTCAGCATTAAGCGGTGCAACACGACTCAGCAAATCCAGACCAGACTTACGCGTGCCGTCATCAGATGAATACACTAATTCCTCAGCCACTGGCAACACAGCTGAGCTACCGGTTGAACCCAGAATTGACACCAGACGCTTGACTCTGTCTGCATCGGTTTCTGAACGTAGCTCGTTGAGTAATCCATCCATTAACACAGGGTCATTACGCAATCGTTCAACCAGCGAACTGTACTCTTCATCGCTTAAGTTTTCCCGAGCGACATCATAAGCAGACAGCGGTTCGTACTCCGGTAATGGCTCTTGGGGTGCCAGCTTTGAAACCAGCTCGTCAGGGTCAAGAGAGGTTGTGTTTGACTGGGCTTTTCTTGCCAAGTCAAGCTTTTCTGCCGCACTTAGCGGATTACTTTGCTTTTGTGGTGTTTGAGAGTTGGTACCGTCCTGGGCAAGTTGTTTGCCCGCATCGGCAGCTTCACTACTAACAGATGAGGTGTCAGTGAATATAGGATATAAAACGAAAATCGCGGCCGCCAGCAGTAAGCCGAGGGCCGCGATCGTTATTACAGAAGTTATTGATCGCATGAACAGCAGTATAAGCTAAACATGCGATCGTAACGAGCTACTGAGGTGCCGCAGTCGAGAATGAACCTTTTGCACTTTCACCAGCAACGACTGACATCTCCCAACCTTCAAAAATATCTTGTGAATCGGGGTCAGTGTTGAAACGACCAAAAAAGTTGGTCATTTGCGAGCAATCAAAGTTGCCATCTACTGAGGCGGTAATACCATAAGCATTGTAGGCGTTATCAGTATCATCGAGAACCACATTGGCTACATCCTCAACCAGCAATTGCATTCTTCCCCAAGTACCCGGGCCAACGATACCGTCAGAGACCAAACCCTCAGCCGTTTGAAATTCGCGCAAGGCATCATTAGTTCTTGGTCCAAAGAAGCCATCAGCGAAGTCACCGATTTCATCACCGACACCACCAAAACCGCGGCAATACAGAACTCGCTGCACACCTTCAACATAAGTGGTGTTGTAGAAAGGACCTCTTTGCACACCTTCTACGCCCGGCAGAATGTCAGCACGCAAAAAGCAGTTATCGCCCCAATCACCATTAGTTGAGCCGGGGTCACTGCCTCCAAGACCTTGACAAGGCAATCCTTCGTTTTCGTTTGGTATGCCGTCACCGTCTAAATCGAATTCGGATACCAATGGGTTTTCATCAAAATCGCCGGCTGTATCACCACCGGTTAAACCGAGGTCATCACTGCCATCAGTATCAAACCCATCTGTGTCAAAACCATCAGTATCGAAGCCGTCAGTATCAAAGCCATCGGTTTCGCCGCTGTCGGCAGCATCACCTGATGTACCGCCACCACACGCAACCAAAAGCGCCGATAACGCCACTACAGTTAAAAGCCTGGGTGCGCTTTTTACAGCGCGGTTTACATTACATTTCATTGGGACTACCTCATAAGGTTAATCAAAACCCCTGCAGCGACATAACCCTGCGGGGATAAAACCGGGACTGGCGAAACCGCTACGGGCTCAGTTTTTCCGTGCTGAAAGTGTAGTGCATTTGAGGCACACAGAAGTGTAAGGCTACGTCACGGTCACATTGTTTAATGCAATATTTTGCACATTTAGACGCGACTGAGCGCACTTTCAAGTATGACTACGGATTAACACGGCTTGCGAACCACCCCAGGAACCGACCGACCAATTGAGCGGTTTACGAACATCGAATTGCTCAAATGAGGCGGTCGGCAACGGGTAGCATTGAGATTGCGCAAAAGCGGCGGAAGTGCCAAGCACCACCGCACTGAACAGCGACTCTAAATCCGTATTACCGAGACATACATCACGGTGTAATGCAGGTTACTAGCCACGCAACTGGGCAACGGCAGCCCTTAAAGCTTGTTTACAAATTACACACACCTACATGTTGTCGTATTCAGCACTGCTACCTGATACATAGAAAACGCTTCGCAGCGCAAGATGCAATATTTCACGGTCATCGGTACACTGCACTGACGCTAAGAAACTTATCAAACCACCGTGGAGACAGGAATGGCCCGACGTACCCTCACCAGAACACTGGTCTATGCCACTACCGCTTTGTCGCTGATTGCGGCTCCGGCTCAGGCCGAGACTTTCAAATGGGCAGGCACAACAGACCCTCAAACCATGGACCCGCATGCGACCAATTCGGCTCCTGTGCTCGGCTTTTTGAATAATGTGTATGAAGGTCTTGTACGCCGTAACAAGGAAATGAAAATAGAACCGTCCCTGGCCGAAAGCTGGGAGCAGTTAGGTGCTGACGGTTGGCGCTTTAAGTTACGCGAAGGCGTTACGTTTCATGATGGTTCAGCACTCACAGCCGACGACGTACTGTTTTCCTACGAACGCGCATCGTCAGAGGAATCAGATGTGCGCTCTTGGTTTGCACCGGTATCAGGTGTTGAGGTGGTGGATGACTTAACCATTGATTTTTTAACCAGCAAGCCTAATCCCTTGTTTCCCGATTCCATCGCTAACTTCATGATTATGGATCGTGAATGGACAACCGCAAACGAAGCAACTCGGCCATCCAAAGAAGCGGAAAACCACGCCACTCGCAACGCAAATGGCACCGGCGCTTTTATGATCGCGTCTCGCGACCCAGGTGTTAAAACCACCTTAAAGCCCTTTGATGGCTGGTGGGACGAAATGGAAAGCAACATAACAGAAGCGGTGTTTACACCTATTGGTCAAAGCGCCACTGGCATGGCAGCACTGTTGTCTGGTGAAATAGATTTCATCTCGCCCATTCCGTTGCAGGACGTTCCTCGCATGAAAGAGCGTGCCGGTTTTACCGTGCACGAAGGCGTCGAAGCACGTGTATTAATGTTCGGCTTTGCACACCAGGCCGGCGAGCTAATGTTCTCAGACGATGTGAGCGGCAAAAACCCATTCCAGGATGTGCGCGTACGCCAAGCTGCTTATCAGGCAGTTAATGTTGATGCACTGATAGATAAAATCATGCGAGGTAATGCGCAACCTGCTTCTCAATTAGTATCTGATGCCATGAAAGGCTTTTCAACGGCTAATGACAAACGTCTGGACTATGACCCGGATGCCGCCAAACAGCTATTGGCTGATGCCGGCTACCCAGATGGTTTCAGCTTTGGTTTGCAATGCCCGAACGATCGATACATTAATGATGAAGCCATTTGTAAAGCCGCAGCATCAATGTTCGCCAAGGTTGGATTAAACGCGAAGCTCACCTCGATGCCCGTTAGAAACTACTGGCCGGAGCTACGCGAAGACAAATTCGACATGTACTTACTGGGCTGGTCACCGGGCACGTTCGACGCTGAACACCCCATCCGTTTTTTGGTGACTACACCAAACACAGAAAAGAAACTCGGCAGTTGGAATTTTGGCGACTACTCAAATGCCCGCGTTGATGAGCTACTACCAATGATTCAAACAGAACTTGACGACACAAAACGTCAGGCCATGATTGATGAAACCACGGCCATTATGCAAGAGGAAGTGGCATACATACCCATGTACGTACAGCCGTTAATCTGGGCATCTAAAGACAACATCAGCCTGACACAACGAACTGATAACTTCTTTATATTGCGCTGGGTGACGGTTAACTAGGTTCAATAAAGTACCGACCTTGTTTGGCTAGGTGATTACAACACTGCCCCGTGATACTGGGGCAGTTTTTACCTGTTCATAAATCCTTGTGTTGACAATAAAACTCCACGCCTATTGAAGGCAGCAGGTATTCCTCAATAAACTGGCCATCCCTGTCTTCGGTATATACATACCAGTGTGTGTCCCCTGGCGCTTTTGTATAGATCCGGGTCGAAGAGAACACAGGACGCACAGACAGTGTCCCTGACGTTGCTTCGCAGTTGTCAGATTCATCTATCTCTATACCTGTGAGGGAGTAAGTGATGACTGCCCCTTCATTGCGACCACAAAGCACAGAATGACTTTGTTCGCCGTTTTGCGTTACCAAGCCTTCTGCCGTCCGAGTGGTTTGCGAGTCAAAATGGACGGAATCGAGATAGCAACCCGCGTCACTGTTGAAAAGCTGGTACGAGCCCGTCCAACGGATAGAACCGTCGGTGCGGGTTCGAGTACCCTCTCGAGTTAAACTGTCAGAATTCCCAAAAACATACTGCTTTCGAGAGAAGTAGTTAAATGTGCCATTGCCTGCAGCATCGATATCGATAGTCGATTGGCGACGTTGGTTCCACGGACCCCCGTTCCAGAATTCTGGCGGCGGATCGACTTCTTCCCAGTCCTCGAAGTAGGGGCGTTCATCGGGAATGCTGCTTTCAAAATAAGCTGAAGGTGCACTAATGAGGTTCACGTATTGCAGGACCATAGGGCTTGAAGGGTCCCTGACCTCAAGAGAGGCGCTTTCGTCCACTAGTGGGTCTGTTCCGGCAATCAGCTCATCCATGTTACTAACGCCGTCACCATCGTCATCAAATTGATCAGTATTAAACTGATCTGCTGATACTTGTAATGCTTCGGTTGGATTCGAACCCGTTTTAAACTGCTGACTGAATCGGGCAAGCTCTATAGCGCCGAAGTTATCAAAGTAAGTAATGGTAAGTAGCTCTTCGGTTTCTGTTGGCAGTTCACTGGACACATTCCAAAACTCATCACCAATCCAATCTGCAACAAGATTTAATTCACCCCAAACAACCTCAAGCCGAAGCTCGTTGGACGAGTATGCGGGCACGGTTATATCAAAACTAACGAGCACCCTATTTTGAGTCAGAGGGTCGGTAACAACCGGGTTGGTGTTGTCGGGCAGTTCTTGATCAGCAATGGATTCGTCACCACTATCGGATGTAGATAAGTCTGAATCGTCGGTAGGCTCGGTTTGCGAACCACTAGTTGTGTCACTCACAGTCACGCCTTCTGATTCATTCGCATTGTCACTGGTGGCATCAGTTCCTGTTGCACTCTCTCCATTGCCGTCACTTGGCCCGGTTGTCAATTGTGATTCATCCGAACCAGAATCACTTGAACTGGAACAACCAGAAACAAACAGCGCGCTGATCAGCAGCACGATTGAGCATCCTATAGAAGGTGAGATGAAGGTATTCATAGCGTGTCCAAGGTAATTCACAATCCGCACAGACGCGGAGGAATCAAAAGTTTCACAGGTCTACATTTTATAGGTTTATGAAACCCAATCCTTGGCACTGCTAAAACAACTGTGTCGGTAATAGTACCGCGACGCGTTAGTATGAACAGCCTCTCATCCGAGAGGCCATTCTTTATACGCTCGCATCACATCGATGCGAACTGTTTCTCCACTGCTTTGTGATCTTGACGCCACGCTTCGTAAACTTGTTTGGACATTGGGTCCGGAAACACATCCTCCTGGTTGTTTTGCACTGCGTGCAGAATTTCTTTAGCAACATCATCAGGAGACGTTTTATCCATCTCCACACTGGCCAGCATATCGGTATCAATAGCGCCCGGAAACGCATTCACAACCTGTATGTTTTTCGGTTGCAATGAGGCTCTGAGTGACAAGCTCATAGACCATGCCGCTGCTTTTGATGCATTGTAGGCTGCAAATCCAGGCATGCTGGCTAACGACAGTAGCGTAAGGGTGTTTACGATGGTCCCACCGCCATTGGCTTCCAACACTGGTGCGAAGGTTTTAGCCACTGCAACTTTCCCAAAGAAGTTGGTATCTAAAATACTTCTCAAATTTTGCTCAGGTGTTTCCAATATATCCCCAAACTCAAGCACGCCAGCATTGTTGAAGATGATTTGAACATCGGATGCTAATTTCGCTGCGTTCTCCAGAGTTTCCTGTTTTGTGACGTCCAACGTTAGCGGAATGATTTCTACTCCTGTATCGGGAAGCTCTAAGTTGTTGGTTTGGCGGGCGGCAGCGTAGATCTTCTTACACCCGGCATTGGCCAATGCCGCGACCAAGCTTTTACCAACGCCACGATTGGACCCTGTTACCAAGGCAATTGAATTTTCGATTTTCATGTTTTTGCTCCTGTTTGTTAGTGTGAGCAAAGGATATTCATGTAGGGAATGACAATAAATGGAATGAATTGCAGCACGTTCGTGCATATAATGCACGAATGAATATCGATAACCTAAAACTCTTTCATGAAACCGCAAAGCTAGGCAGTTTCGCTGCTGTGGCGAGGCAACACGACAGCGATCCCTCCAACGTCAGTCGGGCCATTGCACAGTTAGAGCAGCAGCTGGGTATTCGCTTGTTTCAGCGCAGCACGCGAAAGCTCTCACTAACAGAAGCCGGGAGTCGATTCCTGGCTCGAACAGAAGCCCTATTAAATGAATTAGAGCAAGCGGTTGATGAAGCGCAGTCGTTTAATCACCAACCCAAAGGCACTATCAGGCTTACAGCGTCTGTTAGCTTCGGGCAGACCTGCCTGATTCCATTACTACCCGAATTTCGCAAGCGTTATCCAGACCTAAGTCTGGAGATGCAGTTTACCGACGCAGTGGTGGACATTGTGGAAAGCGGAATTGACCTCGCTTGTCGATTAGCACCACCCAGTCAGGCTGACCTGGTAGGCACGGCTCTATTCTCAACGCATTATCGCGTGTGTGTCAGTCCTGAGTATGCACATGCCCATTCTGAAATAAAGAAACCCAAAGATCTGGAAAAACACCCGTGTCTAGTCTTTACCATTCCCGAATATAAATCCACCTGGCATTTTCGAAAGCCACAAAGAAAGAACCAGTCTGTGAGCATTCAATCTCAGATTTCCATATCTAATGCAATTGCATTAAAACAATGCGTGTTGCAAGGCCTTGGACCAGCGTTATTACCGAATTGGTTAGTGGATAAGGAATTGGACAGTGGAAAACTGGTCAGGTTGTTTCCCGAATATGAATGTACTGCGACCACATACGATACCAATGTGTGGTTACTGTATCCATCGCGTCACTACTTACCGCATAAAACAAGAGTGCTTATAGATTTTTTGAAAGAAAAGCTGGGCTAGTTTTATTTGCGCATAATTCGCGTTAATCTTCAAATGACTTATAGCTGCTTTTGCAACATAGCCAATGAAGGCGTTTCTCGAAGCAGCATTTGACTGTACTCATGCTTAGGCGCACTGAAAAATTGCTCTGTTTGTGCCGACTCCACTAAGGCGCCATTTCTTAATACCAACACACTGTCCGATATTTGCCGAATCACTGCCAGGTTGTGACTGATAAACAATATGGACAAACCAAAGGTTTGCTGCAAGTCTTTGAGTAAATTTAAAATTTGAGCTTGTATGGATACATCCAGAGCTGATGTGGGTTCATCGCATATTAAAAATTCTGGCCTGGCAACCAACGCGCGTGCAACTGCAATACGTTGCCTTTGCCCACCTGAAAATTGGTGGGGATATTTAAGCATGGCACTTTGAGGCATCTCAACTAACTCAAGAACGGATGCAACCAATTGGCGTATTTTTTTATTGTCGCTGGCCATTTTATAAAAACGAATGGGCTCGGCAATGATGTCTTCTACTTTTTGCCTATTATTCAGCGAAGAATACGGGTCCTGGAAAACCATTTGAATTTGTCGTCGGGCTGGATGCGTTCTGGCGCGCCGGCTCCCCGGCGGTAAAACAGCTGATTTAAAAATCATTTCTCCGTGTGAGGGGTCAACCAACCCTACTACAGCTTTGGCCAGTGTCGATTTTCCGCTGCCACTTTCACCCACAACGCCAAGCACTTGGCCTGAGCGCATGGTGAAATTAATATCGGATATTGCTTTAAAACCAGGATCACGTTTAAACCAGCCAGGCTGGCCGCTGTAAAACGTGACGGCTAAATCAGTTACCGATAATATAGACTGACGGTTATCATCAGGCTCTTGTGTGTCGAACTGATGATCTTGCAATAACCAGTCTGAGGCCAGCTTTGAACTGGCACCCTCGACCACCCAACTGGTGTTCTCTTTAGTAAGAATATCGTCGCTGACGATATTCCTGAATCGATCAAGGCGCTTGTCCAATCTGGGAACCGCGGCCATTAACGCTTTGGTGTATTCATCACTCGGATTACCCAACACTTGAGCAGTTGGACCGGACTCAATGACTCGACCAGATCGCAGCACCGTAACACGATCGGTGATTTCGTTTATAACGCCGATATCGTGCGTAATTAAAATAATACCGATGTTACGAGTTGTGCAAAGCGCGCGTATCAGTGCCAGGATTTGTTTTTGCACAGAAACATCGAGCGCAGTGGTTGGCTCGTCAGCAATTATAAGTTCGGGGTCAGAGCAAAGAGCTAATGCAATAACCACCCGTTGGCGCATACCGCCTGAAAACTGGTGCGGGTACTCATCCATGCGTTGTTCAACGTCGCGAATACCCGTTTCTTCAAGTAAGGAAATTGCACGATCACGAGCTTGCGCGTGACTTACGTCTGAGTGTTGCCTGATAGTTTCAATGAGTTGCTCAGATACACGCAACAGCGGATTAAGACTGGTTTGCGGGTCCTGAAAAATCATGCTGATGCGCTGACCACGTATCGCATGGTATTGCTCCGCACTGAGCGAGCCCAATTGCTCACCCATAAAATTGATGTCACCACTGGCTATATAGCCCGGTGATTGCAACAAGCCCATTATGGCCGCACCAACCGTTGACTTGCCTGCACCAGATTCGCCAACCAGGCCGTGTATTTCTCCTGCGGCGACACTTAAGTCGATGTTATCGAGCGCAGTAAACTCTCCAAAACGTGTTGGGAACTTAACGCTCAACTGACTTATATTAAGTAGCGTGTCCACAGCAAGCGCTTAGCGTAATCTTGGATTTAATGCATCACGCAAAAAATCACCCAAAATATTAATGGATATAATCATGGTGATTAACATGCCGCTGGGGAAAATAACAATCCACCATTCACCAGAAAACAGGTATTCGGTTCCTATACGAATTAAGGTACCTAATGAGGGCTGATTAGGCGGCACACCCACACCCAGAAAAGACAAGGTTGCTTCCAGTAAAACAGCAACGGCTAAATCGACGGTTAAAATAACCAGAATGGGGCCCATGATATTGGGCAATATGTGCACAAGCATGATGCGTAAGGGATGCATACCCATGATCTGGCATGCTTGTACATATTCTTTATTGCGTTCAACAAACGTAGAGGCGCGTACGGTTCGCGCAAAATTTACCCACAGCGATAAACCAATGGCAACAGTGAGCACCACAATCATCAAGCTGTCGTGTTTATCCTGCGGTAAAATACCTCTGGCAATACCGTCAATTAACAATGCCGTAAGGATGGCGGGTAAGCTTAACTGAACATCGGCAATGCGCATAACAATCGCGTCAAACCGGCCACCAAAATAGCCAGCCATTAATCCAACCGTGACGCCCAAAATGCTGGCAAAGCCAATGGACAACAGGCCTACCGTTAGTGACAAACGCGTGCCGTATAAAATGGCAGAAAACAGGTCGCGACCCTGATCATCGGTACCAATAATAAAACGCGACTCACCCTCTGCACTCCATGCAGGCGGAATTAACGAGTCCATGATATCGATGCTGGCAATATCGTATGGATTGGTTGGCGCGATAAAATTGGCCAAGGCGGCAGCGCCTACACTGACTATGGCTATAAACGCCGCCAGCTGTGCAACACGATTGCGCAAAAACAAATAGACCAATTCGTTTTCACGCGAGAATCTGCGCCACGACTCGGTGATACTGCTTTTTTTGGTACTATCCATGCGCGCTCTTCAAGCGAACCCGAGGGTCTATAGCAAAATAGAGCATATCGACAAAAAGATTAATCACCACAAACATCAGTGCGATTAACACCAGGTATACCGACATAACGGGGATATCGACATAGCGAATAGAGTCAAGAAACAACAGGCCCATGCCCGGCCACTGAAACACAGACTCTGTGACAATAGAAAACGCAATGATACCGCCCAGCTGCAAACCAATAATGGTAATCACCGGCACCAGGGTATTGCGAAACGCATGATTAAAATACAATGAGCGATAATTAATGCCGCGTGCAGTAGCAAACTTGATAAAGTCAGTTTTAAGCACGTCCTGCATTTCCGCCCTAACAAGACGCATGGTTAACGTTAGCTGATAAATACCTAAGGTGATTGCAGGCAGCAGCAATGACTTAAGGCCATCCCAGGTTAGAAAACTGGTTTGCCACCAACCAATCTGTACCGTTTGCCCACGACCAAACGTGGGTAACCAGCCAAGCTCCACCCCAAAGAGGTAAATCAAGAATATGCCAATAACAAACGTTGGGACTGATATGCCAATTAACGTTGAAATAAGCAACACATTAGACAGCACGCCACCGCGCTTAATGGCGGTATAGATGCCTGCCGGAATGCCAACCAACAAAGAAATTAACAGCGATACCAAACCCAGCTCAAGGGTTGCGGGCATACGGTTAAGAATCATCTCGCTAACAGGTTGGCGGGTACGATAGGAAAAACCAAATTCGCCCTGCACCAGATTACCAACGAAACGGCCGTACTGCGTTATAAGCGGGTCGTTAAGGCCCAAACGCTCACGCAGATTTTCCTGATCTTCGATTGAGGTTTCCTGCCCAACCATTTGCGCAACAGGGTCGCCAACAAAGCGAAACAATGAAAACGCAATAAGACTGACCGCCAGCATCACAAACACCGACTGCAGTAACCTGCGTAATATAAAGTTCAGCATGTGTGGAACAAACTAGGCATAGCAACCCAGTATACGTTTAATCGGGCGATTGGTATTGCCGCGAATGACTTAAAGACGGTATTTTCTGACGCATCTCATCAGCTTCTTGCAAATTCAGCGTCACCACCTGCGCTTGCACAGGCTCAGCCATATCCAGCATAACATCACCCCAGGGATGCACCACCATAGAGTGCCCGTGTGTTTTTCGACCATCATCGTGTTCACCAGTTTGCGCCGCGGCAACAATAAAGCTGGCGCTCTCAACTGCCCTGGCGCACAACAAGGGCTGCCAATGTGCACGCCCGGTGTAGCGGGTAAATGCCGATGGCGCAAAAATAATTCGTGCGCCGGCCTGCGCGTAGTCCCTGTACAGTTTGGGAAAACGCAAGTCATAACAAATCGTCAAGCCCATGCGTCCCCAGGGTGTATCTACAACAACACCTTGCGAACCGGCCGAATACCGACTGGACTCTAACCTGTCTTTGCCATCAGCCAGGTATATGTCGAACAAATGGATTTTGTCGTAGCGAGCCACAACCCGGCCATTGTTGTTAATTAAGTGAGTCCGGTTAACCGGCTTACCTTGCGGCCCTATTACCGGCGTAGAGCCATTGTGTATCCAGATATTATGTTTACTTGCTAATGACTGACACGCCTTAAGGTATGGGTCCACGTGTTCTTCGCAAATTATTTTCTGTGCCGACTCCACATCCTGGTTCATTAACCCTGACGCCTCAGGCAAACAAAGCATATCAACCTCTTGTGCTTCGGCTTGCGCTGCTAACAATTCAAGTACGGCAATATTCGCTTCATGTGTATTGGAGGTATTGGTTTGAGCAATCAGCAGGGTTAATTCGTTGTTTGATTCTGTCACTGTGTGAGTTAACTCAGTTTGATTCAAATTGATATGGCAGCATCGGCTGAAAACAGCGCTTTAATTGCGTGTTCGGTCATGTCGTTTTTTTGGGCAATACACACCATGCCCGGCTGTGCCCCTTCGGGCGCATCGGTGACCGACCAGCGACGTCCGACAACCTGTATGGTTTTAAGTTGATTATTAGTGTCACGCACAAATCCCTTTGCCCGAATCAGTGCCAACCGTTTGTGCGCCAGTTGTTCGGCCAAAGCGTGCGCATTCATTGCAAAGCTTGGTTTGATTGATAAGCTGACATAAACAGACACGTCGTGATTATTGGGCTCGATACCGACCAAGCTATCGGCTGGCATGGCAAGTCGCGTATCGTGCCGCTTATCTGGTCGCTTATCTGGCCAACTATCTGGCCAACTATCTGGCACATTAACCAACGACATGTTAAACAACAAAGACGACGGTACAGAACAATGCACCGCTTCAATAATCGATGCATACCGACTTTGCTCGGCAAGCCACTGCTTTAACGATTCAACTTCAGCTGTTGGCAGCAGGTCTAGTTTGTTTAGCACCAGTAAGTCAGCATCATATAGTTGTCGGCTGACGGTATCGCCAATGTACTTTTCACTGGCGTTAGCCTGAACAGTGCTGGCATCAGCAACAACGACAATACCTTCCAGACGATAAGCTCGTTGTAACGACAAAGATCGCCCAATGGCACCGGGCAAGGCTACACCACTGGCTTCAATGATAACGTGATCGGGTTTTATTTCCTGAGACACTAATTTTTGCAACGACAACGATAAGTCGTCACCATAACTGCAGCACACACAACCCCCACTGAGATTAATCACATCACCTTGCTGAGATTCTATTAGTGCAGCATCAATGGCCAGATCACCAAAGTCGTTCACCATGATGGCCAGTCGAGCGCCATCAGCATGCTGCAGCAGGTGATTAAGCAGCGTGGTTTTTCCACTGCCAAGGTAACCACCGATGATGGTTACTGCTATGCCTGCTTGCTTGGCGTCCATAAGTCGCGCTAAATATTGCTGGCAGCAAACACACGACCGGCCTGCACGGTTCCCCACACCTTAATGTCTTTAAGTGCCATTGCACTTACAGTGGTAGGGTCTTCCTCCAAAACGGCAAAATCAGCTTGTTTACCACACTCAATGGATCCTATTTCATTGTCCATGTTTAACGTATAGGCCGCACCCAGCGTTATGGCGTAAAGGGCTTCCTCTATTGATATTTTTTCGTGCTCACCTTGCGTGCGGCCCGAATGAGTTAAACGATTAACGGCACACCACGCGGTAAATAGTGGGCTTAACGGCGTCACCGGCGCATCGGAATGAATAGCCATGGGAATATTGTTATCCAAAGCTGTGCGGCAGGCATTCATGCGCTCTGCCCGCTCTGGCCCCACCGTTAGTCGGTAATGCTCGTCGCCCCAATAGAAATGATGATTAGCAAAATGATTGACACACATATTGAGCTTTGCCATTCGACGATACTGTGCAGCGTTGATCATCTGGCCATGCTGAATCGTAAACCGGTGGTGGCTACACGGATGCTTTTTTAACGCAGCCTCTAGTGTGTCGAGCACAAGATCAGTGGCTTCATCGCCATTAGTGTGCGTATGAACTTGGATGCCGGCCTCTAAGGCCATTTCGTAAATACTGAGCATTTGCTGTGGGGCAATATACCAAAGGCCGTTAGGCGCGCCGTTGTAATATCCCGGCCAATTGAGTCGCGCTGAAAAGCCCTGAATAGACCCATCGGCAATGACTTTTATTTTTCCAAGACGAAAACGATCCGTGGACTTTTTGGCCAGCGCTTTTGTATGAGTAATTAGTTCTTCAGGTGTAACACCATGATGAAATCGCAGCGACATAATACGAACAGGAAAATCATCAGCGCCAGTAATGCGATTACCCATATCAACGGTATCATCGTTAAGTTCTGCTGCCAGATCAGTGGCTGTTGTAACACCGGTTCGCACACACAGACGCGCAAAGTCAATTAAGCCTGGCTCATCGAACTCCAGCATGTTGTCATCAAAACCTGCTTGTTGCCCAACAGGGAACATAACATCAGGCCCTTTTAATTCACCAGTGGGAAGACCATCATCACCTAACGGAACACCGTCGTGCTCGATCCCCTGGCGTAAGTAGTCGGCCAGCTCAAGTGCTTTGGTGTTGACATTCATGATATGCCCAGACGCATGCATCACGCCTATGGCTCTGGTTGTGGACACACGATCAAGATCGAAGCGGTTTATTTTTCTGTTGTCGTAATAAATAGGATCGATCGCCCAGCCGGTTAATGCCTCGGTAGAGTTATCCAAGGTGGCGTCTTTTTCTTGTAAACGCGCTATGACTTCATCGATAGATGTCAATCCTGACCAGACCTTGCCATGTGGGTCCATGCGATCGTGATAGCCACAATACACGTACCGCCACCACTTACCTTCCACAGCATGACTGTGCCCCTCAACCATGCCCGGCATAAGAATTTTGTTTGCAAAACGCTCATCAAGTGAATACGTTCCAAAACCTTCGAGCTCTTTAAGAGAACCGGCACCCAGAATCCGACCATCATGCACGGCGACATGAGTGACATACGGACGCGCCGGATTCATGGTGATAATTTTTCGAGCCGAATAAATGGTTGTCATAGAACCCCGTTTGCCCAGAAATAAAGCGCTTTTGGTAGCACCGTTCGAGTGTTAGACTCGATTCTGAGCCAAGAATACCAAGTCCGCAGATCCGATGTCTAATCACACACCAACAAACAATGCCGAGGCAATTGCCGAACTCAGAAACCTGCTGGGTGACAGATTGTCTACCGGCAGCTCGGTATTGGAAATTCATTCACATGACGAGGCACACACCACGCCCGCATTGCCAGATGCTGTGGTGTTTCCCGATAACGCTAACGAAGTATCAGGCATTTTAAAAATTTGCAGCAAGCATGGTTGTCCGGTTATTCCGTACGGTATCGGCACATCCCTCGAAGGTCACATCGTGCCACATCGCGGTGGCATCAGTGTTGATACCAGTCGAATGAAAAAAGTGCTTAGCGTCAATGAAAAAGACTGGGATGCTGTTGTTGAACCCGGCGTGACTCGCACCGAGCTAAACGAAGCACTGCGCACAAGCGGGCTTATGTTTACTGTCGACCCGGGGGCCGACGCCACACTCGGTGGCATGGCAGCAACTCGTGCCTCCGGCACTAACACGGTTCGCTATGGCACGATGCGCGAAAACGTTTTAGCACTGGAAGTGGTATTACCCGACGGTCAAATTATCGAAACGGGCACACGTGCCGCCAAATCATCTGCCGGTTATGACTTAACTCGTTTGTTCGTTGGCTCTGAGGGCACGCTGGGCATAATGACCAAGTTGACGGTCAGACTCTTTGCGCAACCAGAAACGGTTTCGGCTGCAACGTGTGTGTTCGATACCATCGAGCAAGCAGTCGATGCTGTGATTATGGCGAAACAAATGAACATTCCCATGGCCCGAATCGAACTACTCGACGAACTGCAAATGAAAGGCATGAATCTTTACAACCCCGATATGCCCATGCCCGAAAAGCCACATTTATTTTTGGAATTTCACGGCACCGAAGCTGGTGTCGCAGAGCAAGTCAGCATGTTTGAATCAGTATGCGAAGAATTTAATGCATCAGACTTTAAATGGGCGTCTAAAACCGAAGAGCGAAATCGACTGTGGCAAGCCAGACATAACGCATACTATGCGGGGAAAGCGTTGAGACCCGGCTGCGATGGTTTAGTCACAGACTGCTGCGTACCAATCTCGTCGCTTGCACAGTGCATAGCTAAAACAAAAAAACTCATCGAATCATCCAATTTGATAGCCCCTTTGGTAGGCCATGTTGGTGACGGTAATTTTCATTTACTGATATTGGTAGAGCCAGGCAACAAAGAAGAATTGCAACGCGCAAACGATCTGGCCGGCTCGGTGAGTCAACTCGCACTCGAGTTCGGTGGTACGGTCACCGGTGAACACGGTGTTGGCCTGGGCAAGCGTAAGTACATGGAAGACGAACACGGTGCAGCTTATGCGCTAATGGGCGTACTTAAAAAAGCCATCGACCCGAACAACATCATGAACCCGGGTAAACTGGTTACCGTAAACTAGCCAGCCACCCGTTACTTTATCTAACCAAAATTCGTTATCAAAACAATTTTCGTTATCTAACCAAGTTACGTTGACAAATCAAGCTATGAATAAACCAACTGTGCTCATTGGGCATCAGCTTGTTGATCTACTGCATCAATACGGCGTGGATACCGTTTTTGGCATTCCCGGCGTGCACACCATAGAACTGTATCGCGGCTTACAGCAATCGACTATTCGACATATCACACCGCGCCATGAACAAGGCGCCGGGTTTATGGCAGACGGTTATGCCCGTGCCACCGGCAAAGTCGGTGTCTGTTTGTGCATAACCGGACCTGGCATGACCAACATGGCCACTCCAATGGGACAGGCCTTTGCAGACTCTATCCCAATGCTGGTTATATCAAGCGTTAACCCCACAGACACGCTTGGGTTGGGGATGGGCCGATTGCATGAACTTAAAAACCAACAACAAATGATGTCTGGGGTATGCGCGTTTAGTCATACGCTGTTGTCGATCAATGAGCTACCCGATGTTATGGCGCGCGCGTTTGCTGTTTTCGCGTCGGCTCGCCCTCGCCCAGTACATATTGAAATCCCAACCAACCTGATGTCTACAGGCATTACAAAAACAACACCGAAAAAATGTGGCCTGCCTTCAAAACCTGGCCCGGATGCCGGGGTCATAGCTCAAATTGTACAAAGATTATCGCAATCCAAAAAAGGTGCGCTGTTGGTAGGTGGGGGCTGTATCAACGCCGAAGATGCCTTACAAGGCTTTGTGAAACTCACTGGCATGCCCACTTGCTTAACGATTAACGCGCGAGGCCTGCTACCACCTGAACACCCACTATTGCTTGATGGCGTACAAACGACAACCGAGTTCCGCAATTACATTAGCCAATGCGATATTTGTATAGCAATAGGTACCGAGCTGGGCGAAACCGACTACGACTTCTACAGCGAAGGCCCCTTGGTACACGGTGGCGATTTAATCCGTATAGACATAGACCCCGCGCAGTTACACACCAATGGCATTGCCAGTATTGGTTTGCTTAGTGATGCCGGTTTAGCGTTATCGGCGTTGTGCCATGCCATAGAAAAAAATAACAACATAACAAAACAGAGTGATGCTGCCAGCACGGTTTCAGCCATCAATCAGGCTATGCGCCATAAATTCAGCCAAGCAACAACGCAGTATGAAACCCTGCTTAACGAAATAACCAGCGCCGACCCACACACCATAATTGTTGGGGACTCAACAAAACCAATCTATCACGCCAATTTCATGCATCGCGCACCACGACCACGACACTGGTTTAATTCTGCAACTGGCTATGGCACTTTAGGTTATGCATTACCGGCGGCTATTGGTGCAAAACTTGGCAAGAGCGACGCCACAGTGGTTGCCATTGCCGGTGACGGCGGCTTTCAATTCACCCTGAACGAGCTCATGGTTGCATCACAGAACGGTGTCACGCTGGCCATTATTGTCTGGAACAACCACGGTTACAAAGAAATAAACGACTTCATGGTTAATAACAACATAGACAGTGTTGGCGTTGACATACAAGGACCAAATCTGGCATTGCTGGCTAAATCAATGCAAGCACATTATGCCAAAGCACAAGCATTGAGCGACATAAGCACTCACCTGAAAACCCTAACTAAGCTTACGGGGCCATTGATTATTGAGTACGTGCCAAGCGAGGACGCATAGTTTTTTATTACTCAGGTTGACCCGCAACGCTGAGCCTGGCGAGCTGTTCGGCCCTTTCACCGGTTATAAACTGCGTACGACTGATGTTAAATCCGTAGATTCCCATCACCTGCATCGCGTCACTGTTAAAGGCATATTCAACAATGTCTTCAGGTGAAAGCGTGTGTCTTCCAGCACGTTCAAGCAGAGGAAATTTTATCGAACCAAGGCCATCGAACGCGCGGTAGATAACCTCAGAACAAACAAGCCTTTCAGAACCAAAAAAATCGAAATCATAGTTGTACGGTTTGCCCTCGTGCAATACAACGCGCTCGATTCCAGTGCGTAATTCTGCCTGATTCAAGCTTGGCCTTAACACCAGAAAATTATCAACCGCTAACGTTTGTTCCAGTGGCCTAAATCGCACCCCATCTTTAAGCGCTTCGAGTACGCATTTGTCGTGTGTCCACGTCGAGTTGATTCGCTTGTCGACGGTGATGCCGAGGGACTCACGCTGCCGTACAGTGCCAACATACAAAGCAGCATGTGGCCAGAAGCCGGGTAAAAACAAATTTGTGAACGCCGTGTCATGCCGAGTCACTATGACATCCCCGGGTTGTAAGAAGGCACTTACCTCATGACAAATATCAGGCGTTACCCGTTTCTCTAATGGCAACTGAATTTCTGATGCTGCTCTGCCAACATTTTCTACAGCCGATGAGAGCATGTTGTTTAGCACAACTACACTCTTGCGCCGCCACTTGTGAGACAAAAATGACAACAGACGCTGAAAATAAGTTCGTTTGCTTGGATCTAACCAGGTTTCAAATTCTGGCAGCCTGCTGGCCAATGCCCCCACCACGTCATCGTCTCGTAGTTTCTCCAGCATGTCTCGATTGCGCTTGGCATCGTGCACCGCCTCGTAAATTCTTAACGCATCACCACCATCAACGAAGGCTGAAAATATTTCGGTATACTGTTTGCGTGGTATGCGGTATTCAGGCACAGCTTCGTTAAATTTTCGCTGCAACACACTGTGACTGGACACTTCGAACAAAAATTGCTGATCGTTCCTGATAAGCAGACAAGCCGCCGAATAACCAATGACAAAATGCGACCACACCTGCTCATCGGTTAGTCCATGCGCAATTCGATTACCCGCTTCCAGGCAGTCATTAATTAAATCCCATAGTTCCTGCCGGATAGTCAGGTAACGAGCAAACCAAAAATTTAATGGCTCGGTGTCGACTGGTCTGACCACACCCGCATCAATAATTTCTGTTAGCAGCTGCGGTGTCGGCTTTTCCAGCTGCAGCTGATCGGACGCATGCAACAGCGCATTAAATGTAGAAACCAGTCTAATCACAACTTAGCGGGCTCAAAAAATGACAAACTCAAGTTGAAGGCAGAGGTGCTACCGACAACTTACCCGTTACGCCGTGTTTATCTATTAGCTCGGCCACCCGCCCCTGAGATATGGACTGCCTAACAAATTGACTTAAATAGTTTGCCGCCTCTGTTTTATCAGGCTGACAACCAATGGATTGCTGAACTGCCGTGAAACTTTGCTCCATGACGACTGAACCAGGAAACTTAACGGCATCATCCAGTAAACGCGGCCGTAATCCGGCTAGTACATCTAATTTCTGTTCTTTGAAAACGGCGAATGAGTCGTCCATGGTGGCCGTGCGAACCAGGCTTGCCTGAGTCATGTTTTCGGTTAACCATAAGTCGTAGGCAGCACGTTCTTTAACGCTGATTTTGACTCCTGGTTGATCAACATCAGTAAGCGATTGAATACGCGAACCGGGAGGCAATAAGTAAGTCGCTTGTATCTCACAATAAGCCGGGCTGAATGCAATGGTTTTGGCACGCTCCGCCTCAGCAGCGATATTGGCAATGTCCCATTCATTATTGATGGCACCATCAGCAACATCCCCTGGACCTTTATAGGGAATTAGCTGTAGCTCAACGCCAAGATCATCGGCAATGGCCTTCGCCATGTCTGGCGATACACCAGCCGGGTCTCCATTAGCGGCGGCACTGCTTACCAATAAAAAGTTACTCATGTTGATACCGGCTCTTAGCACACCGCCAGGTGCCAGCTGCTCTTTAACATGCGCATTCATTAAAATAATCCTTTATAAACACCAGGTTGAATAACAGCCGGGTCGTAAGCCTTTCTGGAAAAAACGGTATCGATCATTGGCTCAAAAAATGATAACGGCTCGGCCTGATAGTCCGGGTCGAAGGATGACTGGTCCCAGCGTTCACAAAACTCACTGCAACTATTAAAACCTGGATGGTGTTTATATTTGTCGCGAGCATTTTTATCCCAACCGTAATGATGGGCGTAATACAACATTTGGAAAATTCCGTGATGCTCCACCACCCAGGTCACCTCTTCACGCACAAAAGGTCTGATGACCTCTGCTGAAAAACGATCATGATTTTGCGGTGCCAGCCCATCGCCTATATCGTGCAGCAAAGCGCCAATGATCCAGTCTATGTCAGCGCCATCCCGGTGAGCTCGCGTAGCTGATTGCAACGCGTGATCTAAGCGCGTCAATTTGTAGCCTTCTAACGAAATTTCACCCTGACGCGCCAGTTCAGACAAAATGCGATGGCCTGTGTTGGCAAGATAAGGTTTTTCGAGTTGTTCCAATAACGCGTAATCTTCAGCAGTGCCATCTTTCATGGCTATGAAACCGACTGTTTTTTGTTTACTCATAACACAACAGTTTACAAAAGGTAATAATCTTTAAAGATAGCACGGCTTACACCGTAGAACTGCTGACTATTGCAGATTGTCTTATAGCGCGAGTTTTAAATATTTTGCTAATCAATGGTTTTTACTCACTTCGCTTGCAATAGTTAACGAGTTGCGGATTTGTATCACCTGTGTTGCTGTATTATTACTGCTCTCAAAGCTTATACCAGTTGTGCAACATTATTCATGTTCAGCTGATTCTTAGATGTGATTCATAAGGAGGGCATTCAATGTCATTCAATTTAGTTGATTTAGTAAAAGATCAGGTTAAGGGCCAATTGATTGGCCACATGGGCAACCTACTTGGCAATGAAGGCGGGAAGGCAACAAGTGCAGTGGACGGCATGATTCCAGCTTTGCTCAACGGCATGACCGGCTCAGCCAACAATGGTGATGGTGCAGATAAACTCTTCGGCGCTATCCAAGATCAAGACGATTCTTTGCTCGACAACATGGGCTCATTATTGGGTGGCGGTCAAGCGTCCACCGTTATCGATAATGGTAACTCTGTACTCAGCAACTTATTCGGCAGCGGAGGCCTGGGTAAACTGGCTGGCGCTTTGTCCGCATTTTCAGGTGTCAGCAAGGGCGGCACCAGTTCACTGATGGGTATGCTTGCGCCTATCGTATTAGGCGTGCTGAAACGAAAAGTCATGGGTGACGGACTCAACGCGGGAAGTCTGGCTAGCATGTTAACCAGCCAAGGTAACAATATCAGTGCCGCCATGCCTCAGGGCTTGGGTGACCAACTGAATTCTTCTGGATTCCTAAGTAGCATTGGCAATCTGGGCGGCGCAGGTATGGGTGCTGCTGCTGGAGCCGTGGGTGCTGCAGCAGCTGGCGCCTCTAGCATGGCAAGTGGAGTAACAAACGCAGCCGGGAATGTTGTAGACGGTGCAAAAGACGCCGCAGGTAATGCCGTCAGTGGCGCACGTGATGCTGCCGGGAATGTTGTCGGCGGTGCAAGAGATGCCGCAGGTAATGCCGTCAGTGGTGCGCGAGATGCAGCCGGAAACGTTGTTGACGGCGCAAAAGATGCCGCAGGCAATGCTGTTAGTGGTGCACGCGATGCAGCTGGAAATGTTGTCGGTGGCGCAAGAGATGCCGCGGGTAACGTCGCAGGCAAAGTTGGGGACGGCGTATCCGGTGCAGCGGGTGCTACTCGTGATGGTGTCCATCACGCTTCCAACACTGTTGAGCATGGTGCAAAGAAAGGCGGCTCTATGTTCCGCTGGTTGCTGCCTCTGATTATTCTGGGTGCTTTGGCATGGGCCGCATTCAAATTTCTGCTGCCAGGTGCGGGTGATGCAGCTAGCGATGCAGCCGATGCGGCTAGTTCTGGTGCAGCGGCGGTCAGTGAGACAGCATCTGACGCTGTAGATGCAACCAAAGATGCTGCAGAGGGTGCAGTTGATGCCACTAAAGACGCGGCAGCCAGTGCAACCGAGTCAGCAACTGATGCAATGAGTGTTAACCCCGAAGAAGTGACCACTCAGGTAACAGACCTTTTCGGTAATGCAACCGAGACACTGGGTGGCATTTCAGATATTGACAGCGCCAAAGCAGCTTTACCTGCATTGGGAGAACTGGGCACCAGCGTTGACTCTGTTACCGATATGATTGGTAAAGTACCCGATGCTGCACGCGGTCCTATCTCATCTATCGCTGAAGAAGGCATGGGTAAATTACAACCAATTATCGATAAGGTTATGGCTATCCCAGGTGTTGGCGCTGTTCTGCAGCCAGTGATGGAACCCATTATGGAAAAACTACAGGAGCTTGGTTAGTACGTTAACCGTACCCCAGCTGACACGCTACCAAAATAGGTTCGCTAAAGTTCAGTTAAGGAGTACGCTCTGGAAGTAACACTAAATGCCCACCTCGGTGGGCATTTTTGTTTTTACAGTTTGACCTTGTAATACCGTAATACCTTTGCAGGCGTCTCACCGAGATCTATAATCTGAACAAAACGTTACTTAAGCATTCGCGCAATTCAAGGCATACTGCCTGCACAGCCCACTGTTGGAACAATCGAACATGTCAAAAAACCTACGAACAGTTTTCTTATCGAGCTGCTCCCTGCTATTCACTTTACTGTTGTCAGCATGCGGAGACAGTGGCGGTGGTTCGGGTGACACAAGTGCTACCGATTCTAACGCTGCTGCTGTGCAAGCAGTGGCACCCTTGGCTGGCACTTGGGACTTACCGGATGACTGGCGCACCAGCGCCAACGATCAAGCTGTTGATCAGGCTTATCTTGTCGTGCGCACGCCCGATGCAGACGGCGTATCAATTGCCATTATCTATGACCAGGATGATTCCATTCCTGGTGGCGAACGCGGCTGTTTTATTATTTCTGGCTTACCCGGACTGGTAGAGCAATCGTTAATGGGCGAATTGTTTTTGGATATATCTGAGTACCCAGCAGCCATTGTCAGCCTCAGCGCTGGTGGGAACCTTGAAATTGAAGTTTTTGAAGAAGACGCAGCCAGTTCTGCTGCACCCGTAAAAAGGCTGAGCGCAACACGCCTTGGTCTTGCAGAGCAAGACATAACTATTTGCGATAGCTAAGCCGCCCCTGCCGGAAAGCTTGCAACTAAATCACACTGTAGTTGCTTTACTTATCGGTCCATACGGCATACTCATTGCCGTGTGGGTCGGTGAAATGAAAACGTCGGCCGCCGGGAAACTTAAACACCGGGGTACTGATTTCCCCACCCGCCTTGCGCACCTGAGCTTCAACGGCAGCTAAATCATTGGCATAAAAAATCACCAGCGCAGACCCTTGACTGGCCAAAGACACAGCATCTGAGCGGTAAAAACCACCGTCAATTTTGCCATCGGTAAACGCATGATACTCGGGGCCGTAACCGGTAAACGACCAGTCAAATACTGTTTCAAAAAACGCCTGCTGTTTTGAAAAATCTGATGCAGGCAATTCAATATAATCAACTTTTTTATCGGTAGGCATGAGTAGTCGCTCTTAACCAGCTATGTTCTGTTTGGCATTGTACCCGACGCCGTGGTATCGCCTTTTAATGACTGTTTTTTGGATACACCCGCGCCAAGAGGAAAAACAATATCAAACTGCGCACCACCAAGTGTCGAGCTGCGTGAAATGGTAAATGTGGCTTCATGCCATTGCGCAATTCTACTGGCGATAGCCAAACCCATGCCGTAGCCTTTGTGCATATCTTTTTGTTGTTTTTGATTACCTCTAACAAAGGGCTTTAATATTTCATCATGTTGATCAGCCGGAATTCCGGGGCCATCGTCTTCAATACTCAAAGCAATACCGGCTCTATTTTTAGCTAAAGTTACTCGAACTTGTTTATCACCGTAATTAACGGCGTTTTGCAATAGGTTGTTGACAAGCATCGTGGCATACCGAGCGTGTGCCTGAGCGACAAACTGCTCACCCTGCTGTGGCCAGGCAATGGCTTTTCCTTCAATGTCATTTAAAGAGTCAACGCTTGCGCTGACTATGGCACCCAGATCGGTTGCTGTTTTTGGCATGTCGCTTAACTGTTTATCGAGTCTGGCATATTCCAACAGAACATCGACCAGACTCTCCATAGTAGTGAGATCATTACTTAAGCGCAGCTGATATTCGGCCCGCACTTTCTCATCTTTAGCTTCGTCGAGTAAGTCTATGCCAAATCGCAGCCTGGCCAAAGGTGTTCGTAAATCGTGAGAAACCGCACTGGCCAACATTTTATTGTCTGCAATTAAACTCTGAATGCGTCTGGCCATCGCATTAAATTCGCTTTCAATACCATAGAGAAAACTGCGCGGGTGAGTGGATACTCGCTTATCAAGCTGACCCTCACCAAACGCCCGCGCGGTTCGGCCCAATGCTAATAGGCGTCGTGCCAAAGGATAAATCCATAATAATATTAACGATATCATTCCCCCATAAAACAACATGGTTAACACCACACGTAACGGTGTTTCACTGGCAACTTTGGGTGGAGACAGCGACAGTACTTGATCATTACCTGCCGTTGAAAAGAATAACGCAACATCCGACTCGGATTCCAAAACCAAAGGAATGCCAGATTGCATTTGTTGTTCTAATTCTGCTGGTAAAGCTAACTCTCTGGCATCAATTAGACCGAGCTTGATAGGATTAGTATCGGGCCAGAATGACACGATAGTGGCCAGCTCTGCCTGCGAGTCAACAGAATCAATTAGGTCGCTACCCATATCACGGTACAACTGCAAACCATCCGACTCTGATTTAACCAGCCCATCAAATAACTGATCAAGTGCCCAGCCCAATCCAATGGTAGAGAGCAATACAACAATAAGCAGTGAGATACTGAGACGACGCACGAAAAGGGCTACCAGGCATCCGGTGCAAGCATATAACCTTTGCCACGTACGGTTTTAATTCGCTCAGGCTTTGATGCTTCATCACCCAACTTTTTACGCAGTCTTGAAATACTGATATCGATTGAGCGATCAAGCCCATCGTACTCTATACCGCGCATTTGGCTTATCAGCTTTTCCCTGGACAACGGCGAACCAGCTTGAGACGCCAGCAAAGTCAGCAGGTCAAATTCATGGGACGATAAATTAACGTCTTCATCGTTTAAGGTCAGCGTTCGGGATGTGGGGTCAATGTACAAACCACCAATTCTTATTATGTGTGCCGGATCATCTGACTGTTCGCGACGAAGCAGTGCTTTGATTCGCGCCAAGAGTACTTTAGGCTTGACGGGCTTAGGCAAAAAATCATCGGCGCCAGTTTCCAACCCTCTTATCTCATCATCTTCTTCGCTTTGCGCTGTCAGCATTAAAATGGGCCGCGAATAAAATTTTCTGGCTTGTTCACATACTTGTAAACCAGTAAGGCCAGGCAACATAACATCAAGCACAACTAAATCGGGCTCGTCAGCTTTTATCAGTTCCAGTGCGTCGTCCCCTCTGGTAGCCACACTAACTTGATAATTGTGCGAATTAAGGTAGTCAGCTATCCATGCGGCAAGAGACTCGTCGTCCTCCACAACCATAATATGAGTTTCAGCCTGTTCGTCTATAGACATCAGAAAAGTCTCCATCGACGTTTAGAACGCTTTTTCTTATATACCCATGCAACCGAAACGCTGGCACGACTCAGCTCTACTCCCTCATCATTGATCAGCACATACTCAGTGGTATTGGGTAGCGTCTGCGCAATGTATGCATTGCCTTCGCTTGACGCTTGCCAACACTTCAATTCTTTACCCTCCACACCATACAAACACGCTTTGACAACTTCACTGGACTGCCAGTTGAAACGGACTCGGACGAAACAAGGCTGACCTTGCCGCAAGGTGACACAACGATTTGGAGATACTTTAATTTCAGCCTTTGGCTGTTCAATGACATCACTTTCAGCTGCAGCATCACCTGCAACGTCGTCGTTTTTTTGAGAATCCTGCGCGAATCCCGAGAGTGGAAAAAATACCAGTGTCGCAAGCAACAACAAGGACCGTAGACCGCTAGAGGTCAGATAGATCACCGTCATTGGTAATATGCGATTCGCCACAATGTCTAATACACAAATGTAATTGACGCAGAAAAAGTAAGGTAGCTATCGTTTGTGATAAATGGACTACCTACTACTGCTGATGGCAACTCCCACCAACGACCCGTTGTCTTTAATATAAAGTTTTCGCTTAGCGGATAAGTTACGCCAAATTCAGTTACAAACGTGGTACCGCTACCGGCTTCATAAACAGGGTATGCAGCGGTGGCTTCTATTGGGTCGATGCCAAACTGATAATCCAGTGTTTTGGCTGACTCGAAGCGAGCACCTAAAAGCGCGTGAAAATTCCAATTATGATACAGCCAAGTTCTGGCAGCGGAAGCGGTGAGTAGCGCACCATCATGGACGTCAGATACATCGCCCAAAGCCTCAAACTGAAATATAAAAGGCCCGTTGTAGCCGGTGGCACGCACACCAAGGTAACCGGCAGGCTCACGTTGAGTGAAAGCAATGAGTTCGCGATTTAATTCACTGTCGACACCATGCTCACTACTGGCCCCTAATAGGTCGACAGACCAGATATCACCCGAATAAGCATTCAGGCCAAACTGAAACTGGTTATAGCTTTCGGCATGCGCATCGATAAAAAAACGCTTGTAGCGATAGTGGCCACCCAAACCGATAGTCCCAACATATCGGTCGGCACCGGGAATAGGCATTTCGTTTAGGATGGCTGAAAACGAGACTTCCAGGTAGCCATCGTTTTCAATGGATTCATCTTCGCGGCCCGCTCGCACATCGCGCGATATATCGGCGGCAAAAGCACTAACCAACAACACCTGCAAAAGCATGATCAGCGAACAAACGCCAGGTAATAAGATTCGTGTGTGGAGAATTAAACGCATATACCCACATATTACCCGTTTAGCAGCACGCAAGTACCGTAACGCTCTGTAACCACACGATAGTGGCGTCACTTTTCCGCTTATTCCCGGCGAATTCCCAGCTAATTCCCGGCTATCTGAGGTCTGTTTCTGAGATATAACAAGCTAATTCACAGGCACTGGCCAGACATTTCCGGTATTTTCGCCATATTTTCTAAAAACTGGCTAAACAAACTGTCGTTTAACATGAAGTTGATTACTCACCAATTGCGAGGCAATTTTTTAAGCATATAGATAATGCCATCCTGAAGCTCGATGTACTGACCTTTTACTAATTCAGCCATCACTTTACCGACCATTTCACGAGAAGCGCCAATCATGTTGCCAAGCTCTTGATGCGAATATTTTTTTTCTAAGCGGGCGGTATCACCAGACTTATCAACACTGAGCTCTTGCAGTTTGTCTGCAAGTCTTCGATAGACGTTATCAAGTGCTAAGCTACGACTGCCTTCTGTTGCTTGTCGCAAACGTTGTGTTAAAGAGCGAATAATACCAAGCCCCATTTCGGGACTTTCGTTTAAACATTGAATGAAGCTGGATTTACCAATCATTAGTGCTGTGGTTTTATCTAAAGTGGCCACTGAAGCTGAGCGCGGTTCATCATCAAGCAAAGCAATATCCCCTATGACACCACCGGGACCTTGCTCATAAAGCACGAGCTCCTTACCCTCTTCGTCACTGACAAACACCTTAACGAGACCCGTTAAGATAACGTACATGGACTCGCCAGCATCACCCTCGGTCATGAGGATTGCATTTTTCCTGAACTGCACCTCTCTTGAGTGTTGCGCCAGCAACGCAAGCTGCTCGTCGGTGAGATGAGCAAATAAGTCGACTGGGCGCAATATTTCAATAGCATTAGACATAACTGGAAATCCCTTAGAACGATCAACGATACAGCCCCTCAAAGGCTGGCCCCATTATACGTGTCAGCACCGATTGTTAAACAATACAAGTTCAGTAAAAAATTGTCAGGGAGCAAATAGACAAGCTACCTTTGCATGCAGTGACACGCTGATATTGCAGTGTTTCTCACAAGTTTGCATGCTCAGCTTAACGTTTTCTGCGCTTTTTTCGTTTGCGGGTAATTTTACCTGCTGATTTCTTTGCAGCTGGAGAAGCGGCGGCGTTTTCTTCCTGGCTGTTCCCTTTCTGACTGTGTAGGGTTCGACCGTTTGTCCCATCATCAGGAAGATTTGAATCGGTGGACTCTGGTTGGGATTGATGTGAAGACTCGGGTGATGTGTTTTGCTGTTGCTTGCGGTCGGCTTCAACTTCCAGCATGCGTTGATGCGGCAGGGTAATTTCGCCAGACCTTGGTTTGAAGGCAGTTGTGGGTAACCATTCACTAAACTCAGCCCCATAAAGTTCCCACACGGTGACAAACAAAGCCGCAATAATAGGACCGATAACGAACCCCATGAAACCGAACATCATGATGCCGCCAAGCGTGCTAAAAAATATCATGAGTTCATGTAAGCGAGTATCGTTACCAACTAATTTGGGGCGCAAGACATTATCGATACTGCCAACGACTATGATGCAGTAAAGCGCAAGCACAACTGCTACCAGATACTCGCCACTGGCGATCAGATAAACAACCGCTGGTCCCCATACCAAGGCCGTACCAATACCTGGCACAACTGAGAGAAACATCATGGCAATAGCCCAGAAAAGTGCGCTGGGAATACCAGCAAAATGCAAAGCCAGGCCAGCCAAAATACCCTGGAGAATACCAATGACAGCGGTGCCTTTCAGTGTTGCTCGGGTAACAGATGTAAATCGCCTTAGTAGCTTGTTTTCGTCTTCGTCGTTGAGTGGAAGGTAGTAAAGCAGATAGTAAAGCAGACGATCGCCATCCATCAGAAAGAAAAACAGGGTGTAAAGGATAATAACGATGGACAGCAACGCACTGAATGTACCCAAAGTTATGGCCTGTATCGAATCTACCACCCAAGCACTGAAGGAGCCTGTTAGCTTGCCTATCCATTCCAGCGTTTGCTCGCGATAAGGAAGCAAGGTTTCGTAAAAAGGCAAAGCCTCCAATTTTTTGGTAATGAGTCCTGGTTGCGAAAGCTGTTGTTGAACCCAGGGCTTGGCGGTTTGCGCCACATCTAATGCTTGTGAAAGTGCCGTACCAAACACCATAAACAAAGGTACAAAAACAAAAAACAACACCGTAAGCAAGGTGAGCAGTGATGCAAGAGCCTGGCGATTACCAACGCGGGCAAGGAACCAGCGATACATGGGTGTGAATAAAGCAGCAAACAAGGCAGCAATAAAGATCGATAACAAAAAAGGCTTAACGACCTGATAGAACAGAAAGGATATAACCCCTAAAACCAGGACGATAACGGCTCGATTAACTAGGGATTGATTCATAATTTTAACGAATGCTGGCCAAGGCTAGAGTCTAATCCAAGATGGCCACTCTGTCACTGCAAAGACCCAATATACCACTTATAAATCAGTATGATACTGCTGCAACAGCGGCTTTATTCAGGCTAGCAACACACCCAGCAGGATTGGCAGATAAACAATGGCGGCCAAGTGAGTCACCAGTATCAAACCCGATACTTCGGTGCTGTCTCTGTTGTGCTTGACCGCAATAAGAAAATTAAACACAGCAACCGGAACAGCGGTTTCAATAATTAATACGCCTCGCGCCACGCCTTCAAGACCCAGCAAACCAGCAATTGCAAATCCAATAACGATGGCTGAACACGTGCGTATTAAAGACCAAAAAACGGTAGAAGGCAGTCCACGTACTGACATACCTGCCAAACTGACGCCCAGCGTGATCAACATAAACGGGATAACCATCTGACCCAACAGCGACGCCGTGTCCATCAGGAATTGCGGCATGGGCCATTCCATGTAGCGCACTAACATACCCAACCAGACCGCGTGCAATATAGGCGATGTTAGTGCTGGTTTAACGCTTCTGTTTCCCGACAGCACAGCCTCTCCAACACTGAACAGCAACAGGCACTGGACGGCGAAAAAAGCCATCGCATAGGCAATGCCTTCATCTCCGTAGGCGAAGTAGCAAACCGGCAAACCCAGATTTCCGGTGTTGCCGGTAACATGCGCCACACATAGTCGCCAATCTTTGTTTGCCTGCTTTAAATACAACACGGCAACTACGGTGAAGACGCAGAGAACAACAAACGTTGCCAGAACCATATTGCCCAGGGCGCTTATATCAACGGTACTGGTGGCGAGGGTGTGAAACAGCAAAGCGGGCAGGCCAATGCTGGTTACTATGGCGGAAACGAAAGGAACCGGGAATTCACGACCAGACTTCGTCCAAATGATACCAATGGAAGCCAAAATCGCAGCTGGCGCTACAATACCTAAAATCTGGACAACCAGTTGGAACATTCGACAAAAAACGGGAGCGGGTTTTGACCCGATTATACCGCCTTTTTAATGACATAAGCGCAAGCATTGAGCCGAAGCGCCAGGACAAATAAACTACAAGTTAAACCACCATTCCAAAAAATTAAAACAACAGGTCCGACTAACAAAGCACGCCCTGACTACCGAGCTTCAGAGCGTGCTTTTAACTACAACTTACTCAAACTTACTCAATAACGTCTTCTTGTACTACGCCACCGGTTTTGGGGTCGAAGTAGGCAGTCATTTGCTTGCCTTCAACATTAAGACCAGTCACTTGATAGCAGTTGCCCTCCGATACGCCCATGGAGTCTATTGTATATCCCAGCGACTCGATTTGGTCTTGTAGAACATCGGGCTCCATCCAGCTGTCGTCCTGAGCTTCGCCACATACTGGACTCTCAGCAAATGAGGCACCGGACATAAGCAGCAAAGATGTTGTAGCTATGATTAATGTGCTTTTGCGAAATTTCATTTGTTCCACCTGTAGATTAAAAAAAGAAACTACCAGAACACGTTGGTAGGAAGCACAAAACTACGCATCTGAAAAACGCTTATCAAGTTACAAACTCTTATAGGCAAGCTTATTAAACTCGATGTAATCAATAATGCTAATACTGGTAGGTTTATAAAAATCACTTCATTAACACAGACAATCAAGTTCATGTATTTGCGTTCAGATTGCCAACAAAACCTCGAACAGTTAAAAATCAGTACCAGCACTCATTTCCAGAATATTTTAATCCCGTCGCATTAATCCCCAATCAGCAACGCATTTTTACCCGAGTTGTTCAAGCTGACTAAGCCTGCTGCCGCCGAATACAACGACGAGCCAATCCGTCATGTAATAACTGGGCTACCCAGCGATGGCCCGCGCATTGGTCACACGTATAAATAGGGAACGTGTTATGAAAAAATTGTTATCCAGCCGACTACTGACAAATTCGTTACTGGTTGCCGCGACGTCCGTGGCTATTGCGGTTCCGGCGACAGCCGATGACACGGAAGTATTTGACGCTGTTCTGGCAGGTCAGAAAAAACCGAACATTTTGTTTGTGCTTGACTATTCAGGCAGTATGCAGCGCGATGTAGACGACCTTGAGACAACCATCGACGAAGATCGAAAAATTTCGATACTAAAAAATGCGGTCGCAACGCTGTTAGAGGAAAACAAAAGCACGATCAATGCAGGACTTGGCTCGCTGTACAACAAACAGGCTTCTGGTGTTAGGTGGCCCATAAGTGATCTTGAAGCTGATGCCAACACCATAGATCCCAACATCCCACCAGGTCAGTACCAGGTGGCTGATATTATTTCGCGGCAATTAGATCGATCACCAGCAGAGCAAGCAACGGCTACAGTTGAAGCACTGGCAGAAGCAGCAGCCTATTTTCGAGGAGACCCGGTTCTGCACAGTGACGCTGATGTAAACGATATCTGGAGGCACATGCCAGACACTTGGGACAACACGCTTGATAGAAACGGTGTCATCGGTGGTTACAACGGTGGTAATCCCATGACAGCGATACCGTTTTCCTATACACCATCAGATGCCTACAGATTTGATGGCGATGGTAGCGGCTACAGCTGGTGTACGGATACCGCCGACAACAAAGAATGCGAAGGCAAAGTAACCTTCGACTGTACCGATTTCGAAGCATCAACAAGCACGTGGCAAGCCTCACCCGACAGCGCCGCAGGCACCTGGGTCAGGGAAGCACACACAGTCTGCAAATATGAGCATGAGCATTCATGGACAACACCTACTTACGTATCACCGCTGACACAATCATGCCAGTCCAACTTTATTGTACTGATATCTGATGGCCAGCCAACAAGACTGAATGAAACAGAGACACTTAACACAGTATTAAAAGCTACCGATGTACCGGGTGGGCAGGTACAAAACTGCGAAGACCTTAGCCAGACAATATTTGCAAACACCACAGATAATGCAAATGATGGTAACTGTGGCCCAGAAATACTCCGCTATCTGGCGAATAACGATATAAATCCGGATATTAAGAAATCCAATGTTCAAACTTACACGGTCGGCTTCTCACTAGAAGGGGACGGAAAAAAATACCTTGAGGAATTGGCCCTTGCCGGTTCTGGAACATTCTACGAAGCAAGCAAGCCAGAAGAACTGGCTGGTGCACTGAATGATGTCTTGCTGAATATTCTTGCCGGAAGTCAGAACTTTGCAGAGCTTTCAATCGATGTCGACCCTACAACGTTTTCGCACGACAACAAAACGTACTTTTCGCTGTTCTCGCCATCGGCACAAAACAGCTGGAAAGGCAACTTGAAGGGCTTTTTTGTTGATGATGGCGGGCTGGTTGATCTTAACGGCGAACCAGCCACTTTCGACGATGGCAGCGGCATCAAATTTACATCAACGTCACAAAGCTTCTGGTCTTCAACGCCTGACGGTAACGATGTAGACAAAGGTGGTGCATCAGAATCAATCACCTCTTTACCCGCCGGACCGAATAACAGAAACATGTACACGTATTTGGGCGGCTTAAAAGATCTGGCTAATTCTGCCCAAGCTCAAATCAAAAGCACTAATCCGGATATTCCGGTGCCTGCTGAAGCATTGGACTGGTTAGCCAATGCGCCTATGGGCGACCCACTGCACACCAAACCAGTCGTACTTAACTATGACAACGGCAGTGGTATCGAGAGAGTGGTGTTTACCATGACTAACCAAGGCTTTTTACATGCCTTTGACGCAACGCTGCCAACACAACCAGGCACGCCTGGTGATCCACCGGTGCCAGGAGATATCAGTGGCGGTGAAGAACTGTTCGCGTTCATGCCAGCAGAACTATTGACTAACATCATTAAATTACACAAACCCACCGACGAAGATGGCCACGTGTATGGATTGGATGGCGGTATCACAAGATGGCACGATGACGATAATAAAAACGGCGTTGTGGACAATAACGAAGACGTTATGCTGGTCTTTGGCATGCGCCGAGGTGGTTCAAGTTATTACGCACTTGACGTATCCAACCCAACAGCACCGGAGTTTAAGTGGAGAATCTCGGCAGATGATCCAGATTTTGCCCGGCTGGCGCAAACCTGGTCGCGTCCAGCATTGGTCACAGTGAAAACCGGTGCTACTACCACGGAACGCATGCTTATGTTCGGTGGGGGCTTTGATGCAGATCTTGTAGACGGTAAAGCCACCAGACAACCGGGAGCAAAAGGCAATGCGGTGTACCTGGTTAATGCCAATAAGCAGGAAGTCATGACCATTACTCACCCGGAGATGACTTATTCAATTCCCAGTGATCTCACAGTTATTGATACAAACAGCGACGGAGCAGTTGATCGTGTCTACTTTGGTGACCTAGGTGGCCAGCTTTGGCGTGCCGACTTCACCGATGTAACCGGTGGTGCGTACTCTCTTAAAAAGATTGCCGATCTTGACGACGGAACATATCAACCCTTGTTCTATCCACCAAGTGTCTCGAGAAACAGAGATCGCGGTACCGGTAAAAACTTTATCGCTATTTCAATTGGTAGTGGTGACAGAACACAGCCTTTATCTGATATTTCAGCAAACAAGCTGTATATGCTAAAAGATTACGATATTGCTCAAGGGCCAACGGCGCCGGGTGTACCCACGATCACAGCCGCAATGTTGCACGATGCCACTGCAAACCCTGTCGGTTCACCAAATGATGCTACTCGAGCGGCAGCCGAGCTCGATCTGGCCAACAGCAAAGGCTGGATGGTAAGGCTCAATGGCGGTGAAAAAGCGCTCGCCCAGGTGGCCACCTATAACGGTAGGTACCTGGCTACCACGTTTGAACCAGAACAAGCACTGGATGAAAACGGCGACCCTGATGTTTGTGGGTTCGAAATGGTTGGACGGTTGTACATTATGGATGTGCTGGATGCGCGTCCTATAGTAATGAATGCGGACGGTACTGAGATCTCAGCCGGTTTGGATGCGAGCAAGCGAGTCACTATACTTAATGGAACCACCATTCCTAGCAAGGCTGTTATCACCTATCCGGCCGACAGCTCTATGGTACAGATTTTTGTCGACAAAGAATCTGTAGCCACATTTAACAAACAGCTGAAGACCGTGTTCTGGCACGCAAAATAGCTTAAGTCGTAAAATCGCCAGACAAAAACCCACCAGCATTGCTTCGGCTCTGGTGGGTTTTTTTTGGCCGTGCCAAAATTTCACAGGCTGGCAGGCAAAGAATTCGGACAATCGGCCGCTACATTAGCATTGGGATTGACATTATTGCGAGCTAATTCATGGAAATTAATGACCTTCTGAAAAAACTGGTTGATGATGAGGGATCAGACCTTTATCTGGCAACCGGCGCCCCCGCAAGCGCCAAGTTCTCGGGCGAGCTGATTCAGTTAACCGACAGACCTTACGAAAAAGGTGAAGTTGCAGAAATAGCCAACAATTTGATGAACGAAGAGCAACGTGCCGAGTTCGAACAAACGCTGGAAATGAATCTGGCGCTGGCAATTGAAAACATCGGCCGATTTCGTATCAATATATTTATTCAACGCAATGAAGTATCGCTGGTTGCTCGAAATATCCAAACTGAAATACCCAACATTGACGACTTGGGTTTACCAGAGGTACTTAAAGACGTTATTACCGCCAAAAACGGACTGGTGCTTTTTGTTGGCGGCACAGGTTCGGGTAAATCAACCTCATTAGCAGCATTAATTGACCACAGAAACCGCGCCCGAGGTGGCCACATTATTACAATAGAAGACCCGGTTGAGTATGTGCACGATCATAAGAAGTGCATTGTGAATCAACGCGAAGTGGGAGTAGACACATTAAGCTTCCATGACGCACTTAAAAACACACTGCGTCAAGCACCTGATGTGATTCTGATCGGCGAAATACGCGATCGTGAAACCATGGAGCACGCACTGGCATTCGCCGAAACCGGTCACCTGGCAATATCTACCCTGCACGCAAATAATGCAAACCAGGCATTAGACCGAATCATCAACTTTTTTCCCGAAGAGCGAAAAGCCCAGCTGCTGCATGACATTGGCAACAACATTCGCGCCTTCGTATCTCAGCGACTGGTACCCACCGTCGATGGCAAACGGTGCGCTGCAATCGAAATCATGCTCGGTTCCCACACCATCAAGCAAATGATTATGAAAGACCAACTGTCAGACATAAAAGAAGCCATGCTGAAATCTGAGAACATGGGTATGAAAACCTTCGACAGCGCGCTGTTCGATTTGGTCCAGGAAGGAAAAATCACCGAAGAAGAAGCCATGAAAAACGCCGATTCGGCCAATAATCTGAGACTGCGATTGAAACTGACCAGCAAAGGCGATACCGAAGAAGAAGACCCGGCAGAACTTATGTTGCGCGGTCAACCGCCCAGTGAAGCCGCCGATGACAACGACACATCTGAGGCTACAGACCAGGTAGCCGATGGCGAAGAAGACGCAGAGGCCAAAAAAGCCGCAGCGGCAGCCAAGGTAGCAGAAATTCACGCAATGATGGCAGCCAAAAAGTCAGCCAATGAAAGCAGCGACGACGCCACGGCCGCAGACGACGCCCCAGCGGTTGCGGCCGACACTGCGGCTTTGTTTGAGCTGAGCCTTGAGCCTGATGCTGAGCCCGAGGAACAACCCGGTGATGACGAAGATGACGACGATGGATTGCCGAAGCCGGGCATGGGCATGATTGGATAGAATTTACACCCTACTTTATGCAAGAGGCTTTATCCTTAGTGGGTGAGCCTTGACCACTCCAATACAACGCAAAAAGAACCAGCACAGGCAACTGTGCTGCGTTTTGTGCACACAGCCGACTTACATCTTGATTCGCCTTTGCGCACCTTGGCTATGCGAAACCCCGCGTTGGCAGAACTCGTTGAAAACGCCACGCTCACAGCCTTAATCAGAACAGTTGATTTTTGTATCGAGCAATCGGTGCACGCCTTGTTGATTGCCGGCGATCTTTACGATGGCGATCAAAAAAGCATGCACACAGCAGCTGTTCTAACGGCACAAATGAGACGCCTTGATTCGGTCAACATTCGGGTATTTATCATTCGCGGCAATCACGATTCACTTTCAACAATAACCAAAAAGTTAACGCTGCCAAAAAACGTCCATGTTTTTGATGATCGCGGTGGACGCGTCGATTTGGCCAATGGACTGGCAACCATCCATGGTGTTAGTTTTGCAAAACCGCAGGCACCTAACTCCTTATTGCCTAAATTTTCTCATCCTGTACCCAACACCATTAACATTGGCATGTTACACACAAGCCTAGCCGGCAGCAGCCAACATGATGTTTACGCACCCTGCACTGTTTCACAGCTGGATGACTTTGGATATCACTACTGGGCACTGGGGCATATTCATAAACGTAGCGTGCAAGGGAATAAATCAACTATTGTTATGCCTGGCATTCCACAAGGACGTGATGTTGGGGAAACCGGCCCAGGGACGATAAGCCTGGTTAGCATCAACGAACAAGGCCACGTTACCGTTCATGAACATACCGTTAGTCCGGTGCAATTCGAAATTATCGAAGTAGACATATCAGCTTGTAAGGAATGGCACCAACTGCTGGATACACTACTGAATGAAATTAAAAAAATCAGGAAAGCTGCACCGTCAGAACACGTTATTGTAAGAATTATTGTCAGCGGTAAATCTCATCTGCATTTCAAGTTAATTCGTGACAAAGACTTACTACATTCGACTCTGCAGTCAGACTGCGACGCAATTGGAACCCTATGGGTAGAACACCTGCGCATCAAAACCAGCAAGCACGACAAACACAACAGCGTCGTGCCCAGCCATGAAGCGCTGCCTGATCTTGCAGCTATTATTAACGACTCCGTTCTGGAGTCGGCGCAGGTTAATGTACTGGCAAGTGAAGAGCTTCGGGTTTTTACATCCAAGTTGCCCATTGAAGTCAGGCATCTTTTTGGAGAAACTGAGCATGAGCGCAACCGAATGCTCTCTAAGTTGCTCAGCGAAGGGAGCACAGAACTGCTAGAGCAATTGTCTATTGGCGATGAATCCAGCACGGAAGTATCAAGGCCTAAAGATTCTCGTGGCAATAAATCATGAGAATCAATCACCTTAATCTAAGCCGGTATGGCCATTTCACTGATTACTCAATAGATTTTGGCAAAGCCAATAAAACACACAGCGATTTACACATTATTTATGGCCCCAACGAGGCTGGTAAATCCACCACACTGGCTGCCATTGTTGATCTTTTGTATGGCATGCCTGCGCAAAGCAAATACGCTTTCACCCACAATTATCAAGCATTAGCGATTGTCGCCCAAATAGAACAAAACCAACATCAGATTGAGCTTCATCGGTTTAAAAACAAACTTCTTGATAAAAAAGGCCAACCACTTCCGGCGACCGCGATTGACACTCACGGCTTGAATAGAGAGGACTTTAAATCGCGATTCAGTTTTGATGAAGAAACACTAAAAGAAGGCGGTGAGTCAATATTGCAAAACAATGGCGATCTGGGTGCGGCCCTGTTTGCCGCTACCTCTGGTATCGCCGATTTTTCACAGGCATTGTCAAAATTGATGCACTCTGCCAACGCATTTTATGAGCCAGGGAAAAAGAAAGACAAATCTCTTTACCAACTTAAAGACGAGCTAAAAGAAATCGATGACAAACTAAAGCAACTGGATATTAACGCCAGTGCCTGGGCAAAAAAAGTAGAACAAGCGAATACGCTTAAAAGCCATTACGAAGAATTTCAAAAACAGGCAAGAGCCAATCAACTTCAACTGGATACACTGAAAACCAAACAACGTGCACTTCGAACTGCCAAACGAATAAAAGCCCTTCATTCGAACATTAACGCCTTGCCAAGTATGCCGGGCGCACCTGAGACTTGGCTTTCTGCAACCAGAGACTTAAACAAGCAACTGTATTCGTTGAATGTACAAAGCACCCGACACAGCAAGCAAATAGAAGATCTCAAAGCGCAAAAATCCAGGATCAACGTTGACACCCAGCTGTTAATACACTCAGACACTATTGAAAAGCTACGCAATGACAAAACTTTGTTCGAAAAACGCACTGAAGACATTGACGCATTAATACAAGACAACAAAGACATTAGCAGTCAGCAAATCCAATTAATGGCGCAAATGGGTATCACCGATAGCGTTGATGCATCCAGCTACATACTGACAGAACCCTTAGCAGCTCAACTCACGGCGCTACAAAGAACACACGAACAATATAAATCAACATTGAGTGCAGCTGAGAAGGAACTCACCTCAACAAAGCACGAGCTCAATGTACTGGGCTACGTTAACGACAATGACAACGAGGCAAAAATTATAGATCTGGACGCGCTCAACAACTGCATCTCACTGGTGCAGGATAACGCGCTGGCAGCTCGGCATAAACAATTGCTGGAGCAGCAAATTGATACACAAAGCCAACTAGAACAAAACCTTAATGCACTGAACCCGTGGCGTGGCAACGCAAAGCAATTAATGGAGCAAAAAACCCCATCGGCAGCGCATATTCAAACACTGCAAACCCAATTAACACAGATAAGCCATGATATAGCTGTTAGCCAATCGGGTATTGACAGTTTACTCGAAGAAAGTAACGACGTAGAAACCCAGGAAGGTGCCAGCAATGCACTACCTGAAAACACATTAGAGTCTGGTCGAAAGGAACGCGACACGCTGATAAAAACACATCTGCACGCACTTGACGAGGAACTGCCACATGCGCAATTACACAAATCAGCCCGAGAAATTGCGCTTCAGCAACAGCATCTGGACATGCTAACCGATCAGCACATTGCACAGGTATTAAAACAAGAACAAACAAACGCCACCCAGTCACGCCTAGGCATTTTGGCAGAAAAAATCAAAAACCTTCAGTCAAAACTAACAGCACAGAGAGAAAAAAAGGATGCCCTGGCTGGAGAGTTATCAGTAATTGCATCTGAATTGCAACTGGCAGAGCGATCGTCTGCACAAGAACTACTAAATTGGCTTGGGCTTCGCGATGTGGCAACAGCTGATGCAATTCGGCTTAACAAACTGGAAAATGAAATTAAGCAAATCAGTGAGGCAATTTTTGAAGAAAATAGCCGCTTGAAAGCACTGATGAATAGCGTTGCTCAAAACAACCACGCCGAAATTGATGCCATGATTGACTCGGCTGAAATCCTTGGTTTAGCGCAATCTATCAGCAACAAACAACGCAATATCAACGTCGCGTTACAACAAGCGCAGGACAATCACACCACGCTAAGCAAAAAACTGGACGTCCGTCAGACAGATTTTTCATCGGCACAAAAAGAATACCAGCAATGGCAAGACAGCTGGAACGACTTGCTTAAACCCACCTGGATAGAAACAAACGACCCAACTTTGGTGGGCTCAATATTGGAAAAACTGGCACAGCTTTCGGTCTTACAATCAAGACTGGAGGCCAACGAGCGTCAGCTAAACAAACTAAACGCAGAGCAAGACACTTATGTTAACCAAGCAAATGATGTTTTAAAAAATCTGGATGTAAGCACTGAGCTTTCTATTTCTGAAAGGCTCAACACGCTATTTAAATTGAATGCAATAAATATTGAAACAAACGCAACCTTGAATAAAATTTCAGAGCAAATTCATGCCGCAAAAACCAATCTGCAATCAACGCAGAACGAGCTGCTTCCAGTCACCGAGCAATTAAACAAGATGAGCATTCACTGCCAGGTAAACGACCCAGTGGAGCTGGAACAACGATTAGAAAAAATCAACGAAAAACGCAGCAAATTGTCCCAAGCACAAGACTTCGAGCAAGAACTGCTCTCTACCTTGAATGTAAGCTCTATTGATGAAGCAATGGCCATGCTTACTGAAGTTGACGAACACGAACTTCCAGCTTTAATCAGCCAGCAAGAACTGGATGTGCAATCTGACACCAACATGCTCAACCGGCTACACCACGAGTACCGTACGATACAAGACCCCATAGACCAGTTTCATGCTGACACAAACGTTGCCCAGTTAAAACAGCAAAGGCAAAGTCTGTTACTAAAGATTGAAGATCAAGCTATGCAAACCATGCGCACTCGTTTAGGAAAACTTGCGCTGGAGCAAGGATTACGTCACTTTCGAGATCAACGCCGAAGCAGCATGCTTGAAAACGCAAAAAATGCGTTTACGGTCATAACGTGCGGTAATTATATTGATTTGCGCACACAGCCTGGCAAACAAGGCACCAACGAAGACTTAGTGGGCATACGAGACACAGGACAATCCAAACTGGCAATTGATATGTCGAGCGGCACACGTGCGCAGTTGTATTTGGCTTTGAGAATTGCGGCGTACGAGGACTATTGCAAAGCGCGAACCCCGTTACCGTTTATCGCCGACGACATCATGGAGACATTTGACGAAAACCGCACCGAAGCAACACTAGGCTTGCTTAACGACATGGGGCAACACGGCCAAATAATATACCTGACCCACCATCGGCACGTTGTTGATATTGCCAGAGCTAACCTTGGCAAAAACGCCAAAGTTCACGAACTGCCCGCAAACCCGTTACACGACTTTGCAACAGAATCTGCACCAAGCAATCTGAGCCAATAGCATACTGGCCCCAGCCGAAAAACAAGTTAGATAGCCAGGTACTCGTGTCTTAGCGCTTCGTCATCGAGCACTTCCTGCGCACTGCCGCGGAAAACAATTTCACCGGTATCCAGAATGAGCGCTCGATCAGCAAGCTTCAATGCAGCCACGGCATTTTGCTCAACCAATATGGTTGTAATACCTTCGTTCTTAACTTCCAGCAAAGCGCGCTCTATATCGTGACGTACTACCGGAGCCAAGCCTTCGTAAGGCTCATCCAGCAATAACAGCTTTATATCTCTGGCCAACGCTCGGCCAATAGCCAGCATTTGCTGTTCACCGCCCGATAGAGTCACACCCTCTTGCTTGCGACGTTCCTTCAATCTGGGAAACAAGTCGTAGATTCGCTCGTAATCCCAACCGCTTTTACCTTCAATACGCGCCAGATCAAGATTTTCTTCTACGGTAAGGCCGGGAATAATACGACGATCTTCAGGCACCAGCTGCACACCTGCAAGGGCCGCTTCAAAGTCTTTTTTATCGTGCAGGGATTCGCCGCACAATTGTATTTCACCAGAACGAAGTTCGGGGTCTGACACTCGCGCAATGGCTCGCAGCGTAGATGTTTTACCAGCGCCATTTCGGCCTAACAGCGCGACAATCTGCCCTTCTGCAACATCAAACGATATGTTTTGAACAATATAACTATCGCCATAATAGGCTTCCAGATTACTGACACTGAAGTAGGCACTGGTATCAGCAACATGTTCGGACCGCGCATTCATACTTGTTCTTCTCCAAGGTATGCCTCTTTGACTCGTGGGTCTGCCTTGACTTCTTCCGGGGTGCCCTGACAAATAATACGCCCTCCGGCCAGCACCGAAATACGATCAGCCAAGCTGAACACAACGTGCATATCGTGCTCGATAATGACTTTTGTCATACCAGTGGCTTTAATGTCTTTTAACAACTCAATTGTGGCGTTGGTGTCGTGTCGCGCCATACCCGCAGTTGGCTCATCGAGTAACAACAAGCGAGGGTCTTGAGACAAGCCCATCGCTAACTCAAGCCGTCGTTTGTCACCTCGCGATAAGCTGCTGGCATCGTGCTGCAACATACTCCCTAAACCAAGGTCACTTAAAATACTTGAGGCCTTGTCACGCACTTCGGCTTCACCACTGAATCGCTTAAACCAGTTGAGCTTAAAGCTACCGTCACGTTTTGCCAGTATTGGCACCATGACGTTTTCAAGAATCGACAGTTCAGGAAAAATTTCAGGCGTTTGAAATACCCTGACCACACCCAATTGGTTAATTTGGTGTGGTTGCTTGCCTGTCAGATTTTCTCCGTCAAATACCACGTGACCCGAGTCAGGCTTTAATCTACCAATGCACACATTAAGCAAGGTTGATTTACCTGCTCCATTGGGCCCAATAATCGCGTGAGTTTCACCTTCACGCACTGACAGGTCGATGTCACTTAAAGCATGCAAACCAGCAAAGCTTTTGTGTACATCGGCAACGTGCAATACGACATTATCCATTAGCTTGCCCCTGCTCTGTAGTGGCTACCGATGCAGGCTTAAGAGTTTTAGGCTTACCTATTCCAAACAATCGACCCACGCGACGCACCCCTTCCATGATGCCGCCCGGCAAAAATATAACGACAATCATAAACATCAGACCTAAGGTCAGATGCCAACCTTTTCCTACAAACATGCTGGTTACACTGACAACGACATTTTCCAAACCATCCGGTAAAGCGGCGAACACTTGATGCAGCTCTGACTTATTGAACGATGAAAAAATGTTTTCAAAATATTTGATAACAACAGCACCGATGACCGGACCTACCAGAGTGCCAACGCCACCCAGTATTGTCATCAGCACAACCTCCCCCGATGCTGTCCATTGCATGCGCTCGGCACCAGCTAGCGGATCGGTAACTGCCAATAGTCCACCAGCTAAGCCGGCATACATGCCAGAAATAACGAACGCCCAAAGCAGATAAGGTCGTGTGTTGAAACCAGTGTAAGCCATTCGAGTCTGATTGGACTTGATTGCCTTTAGCATCATGCCGAACGGTGAACGTGTAATGCGTAACGCTATAAAAAAACCAATGATTAAAACAACGGCGCATATATAGAACCCGGGCAGACCACTGGTTTTAATACCAAACACTGATGGGTTGGGCACGCTGTTGGTTACCGCCACACCAGCCATAGAATCAAGAATACGCGGGTCTGACAAGGTTAATTGAAGGCCAGTTTCACCATTGGTGATTGGCGTCAGTACTGAATAAGCCAGGTTGTAGGACATTTGTGCAAACGCCAGCGTCAGAATTGAAAAATAAATTCCAGATCGACGCAAACTCACATAACCAATTAGAAACGCGAATATACCCGACACGATAACCGCGAATATAATTCCCGGTATGATATTCATGGTTAACAGCTTGTACGACCAAACCACGGTATACGAGCCGACACCCAAAAAAGCTGCATGCCCGAATGATAAATAACCTGTGAGCCCGAAGAGAATATTAAACCCTATGGCAAACACACCGAATATCGCAAATTTTTGCATTAAGTCGGGATAGTTAGCGCCAAACGGTGCTAACCAAACAGGCATGGTTAAGATTGCGGCTGCAAAGCCAAAAAACAGTACCCAATCAGATATCGCAGATTTATTCATTGTCTTAATCCTCCATCACGCCTTTACGCCCCAGCAGGCCTCGTGGCAAAACCAACAACACGACCACGGCAACAAGATAGATGATGATCTGATCGATACCCGGAATAATGGCCTTAACCTGGGTCATGGAGGCAAACGATTGCAATATGCCCAACAAGAAACCGGCGGCAACAGCCCCGCCCAGTGAGCCCATACCACCGACCACAACCACCACAAACGAAAGAACCAGGAAATCCATGCCCATGTGATAGTCAGGAGGCAGTATCGGTGTGTACATAACACCGGCCAAACCCGCAACAACGGCAGCCAAGCCAAACACCAATGAAAAACGACGCTCGATATTGATACCCAGCATGCCAACCATTTCCCGGTCTTGCATACCGGCGCGAACCACCATCCCAAATGTAGTGAACTGCAAAAACGCAAACACAGCGCTAATGATAAATAACGAGAAGGAAAGATAAATCAAACGCCACCATGGGTAAACAATATTATCTCCCAGGCCAAACAGCGCACCGATGTTCAAGCTGCCTGAAAACGCAGCAGGAGCCGCCTGTGGAATTGGATTAGCACCATAATAGTGCTTAACAATCTCTTGAATAATAATGGCCAAACCAAACGTCACCAAGATTTGATCAGCATGCGGACGTTTATAAAAATGTCTTATAAGACCGCGCTCCATTAACAGCCCTAACCCCCACATAATGGGTATGGCGACCAATATAGCCAACGGTACCGAATAGTCGACAATAATGGGCCCTATTGTCGGAAATTTTGTGGTGAGGATTGGCACCTCTTTAAAAGCCTCAAACAACGTTATGCTTTCGTCTCTCACCTTCGTCGACAATGTAAGCAAACGATTAAGCGTGACCGCACAAAATGCTCCAATCATGAAAATTGCGCCGTGCGCAAAGTTGACAACGCCCAGCGTACCAAACACAAGTGTCAGCCCTAATGCAATAAGTGCATAAGCGGCACCTTTATCCAGGCCATTTAAAATTTGAACCAGTATGGCGTCCACGAAATATTACTCCGGTCAGTCTAAAACCACGGCGAACGATGACAATGCTGCGTCCTGCTATTCTTCGGCCGCGATGCCTAAAATACCAATTAAAGTACTGAAGAAAATGGAATGTAAGAAAACCGGTCTGCCAGAGTGACAGACCGGCTAGAGTCCTAACAAACGATGCTGTTACGCGCCGTTGTTACAAGAACCCAAATCACCACCAGCGAACATCTCGTGATCAGGTGCATACTCAACCTGCGCTCGTGGAGTCACTTCTACAACTTCCAGTAAATCAAACTGTGAAGAAGGATTGTCTTTACCCTTCACAACCAACACATCTTTGAAGCACTGGTGATCTTCTGCACGGTACTCAGTAGGACCGTTACCCGTACCGTCGAACTTATGACCTTCAAGTGCCGAAACAATCTGGCAAGGCTCGAAAGTACCGGCACGTTCAGCGGCATCTGCATACAGCAGAGTCTGTACGTAACAAGTGTGAGCTGCCTGTGAAGGCGGGTTACCGTATTTAGCACCAAACGACTTAACGAATGCTTTAGAGCCTTCGTCTTGCAGTGACCAGTGCCAGTTTGTTGAACCGTAAATGCCTTTTACGTTTTCGCCAGCACCTTGAGCCATTAGACGTGAATACAATGGAACGATGATCTGGAAATCTTTACCGTTCTTTTGCTTGTCACGCAGACCAAACTGAATTGACTGAGTCAGAGAGTTGATCATGTCTTTACCGTAGTGGTTAAGAACCAGCGTGTCGGCGTCAGAGTTCAGAATTGGTGCGATGTACTGACTGAAGTCACCAGCGCCAACCGGCGTCATAACTTTTTGTTCTGTTGTCCAACCGATGTTTTCAGTAGAAGCAATGATTGATTGCTCTTGAGTCCAGCCCCAAGTGTAATCAGCCGTCAGATGATAAGTACGGCGATCTTTACCGTAGGCTTTTTCCAATACCGGGCCAAGTGCAGCACCTGACATATAACCGTTAAAGAAGTGACGGAAGCCATTGGCTTTTTTGTCTTTACCCGTTGTGTCGTTTGAGTGTGTCAAACCCGCCATGAAAATAATACCGGTTTCCTGACACAGGTTTTGTACAGCGATAGCAACACCAGATGAAGAGCCACCCGTAACCATAACGACGCCGTCTTTTTCGATCATGCGCTTGGCAGAGGCACGAGCCGCGTCAGATTTGGTTTGTGTATCACCAGTAACGTATTCAACTTTTTTGCCGAGGATACCGTTACCTTTCAGTGCGCTTGGCTGCATGGTGTTCATCATGCCGCCATCGCCTTCGCCGTTTAGATGCTCAACTGCAAGCTGATATGCACGAAGCTCATCCGCGCCTTCATCAGCGTATGCGCCAGATTGTGGAACGTTAAAACCCAATGTAACGGTCTTGCCGTCACCGGGGTTGTTCAGGAAGTCCGCGCCGTAGGCGTGGCGTGAAAAGAACATTGGTGCACCAGCGATAGCCGTTGAAGCCGCACTGGCTTTCAACACGTCGCGGCGCGTCCAAGTACTGAGTGGTGCCTTTTTCTTACTCATGCAAAAAATTCCTCCGGGTATTGACCCTTGTATGACTTTTTAGATTTGCAAGACTGATAATCCTGCCTCACGAGAGCTACGAATCGACTTTGTTCTTGTACCTGTGCCAAAACATGCCGCCGAGAATCAGATGGCTTCTTTTTTCTCGAATACTCGTACCAACTCGAATACTCGTATTCGAGCAGCCACAACAACGAACACAAGGCACGACAAATTTAAATCTGTGTGGTTGTTGTAGCGTTGCGTGCAAGCAAAATAAGGCAGCACAACGCTTGTGACCAACAGACCCGAATCGCTCCTACCAATGATTATAGGGAAATGGCCTGTTTGTCATATGTTTTTTAAATTACTTTATATTTCAATTAGTTAAGTGATTTTCCTAGCCAAAAAAAAGGGGATATCCGGCGAAACAGGCCAGTGTGTTACGAAAAGTAACAACCGCAGACACCCACCAAGTCACAAAGCTCGGTCGTACAACCAGTGATCCAGTACCCGATGCATATCGTCCAGACCAGTGCCTTTCAGGGCTGAAAAATCCTGAATAGTGGCTGAAATGCCTGCCTCGTGCATTTGGCGCTGGACGCTCATCACGGATTGCTGCTGCGCCGAGCGCGATAACTTGTCAGCTTTGGTTAAAAGCAAATGCAACTCAGCCTGACTTTCCTGTTGTAGCTCTATCATGCTCCAGTCACTGTCTTGTAGTGGTCGTCGAATATCCATAACGATCACCAGGCCTCGCAGGGCATCCCGGCGAGACAAATATCGCAGCATGGATGCTTGCCAGGCCTTCTGCCTGGACTTGGATACCTGGGCATACCCATAGCCAGGCAAGTCAACCAGGAAGCGCTGATCTTCGACTTCGAAATGATTGATCAGCTGTGTTCTACCAGGGGTTTTACTGGTGCGCGCCAACTTTCCATTACGAGTAATGGTATTGATGGCGCTCGATTTTCCGGCGTTAGACCGACCGGCAAACGCGACCTCAACTATCGCGTTGGGGCACTGGTCCAGCCTTTCGGCACTGCTGGTGAAGCTGGTAGAAAAATAAATAGGGTTCATCTGGCCTGTTACACCATGGAAGCGGTTGGCGTTCTGCTAAAATCGTCGTCAGTACGCGGTTTATCCGCATAGAGTTTAACCAGTTTTCTATTGAATTTTCCGGAGGTTTAATGAACAAGCGGAACCTAGCCGCCGCCCTGCTGTGTGTTGTCATGGCGGGCCCATCGTATGCACAAGGCGATGCAGAAGCCGGTAAAGCGGCGTCTGCAACCTGCTCAGGTTGCCACGGTGCAGATGGCAAAGCCTTAACGCCTGACTACCCTAATCTGGCGGGGCAACATGCATCTTATATCGCCAAACAGCTTACCGCTTACAGAGATGGCGAAAGAGTAAATCAACTAATGAGCCCCATGGCGGCAGCATTGTCTGATCAGAATATTCTGGATTTGGCAGCCTATTACGCTGAAATGACACCCATAAAAGGTGCAGCCGAAGAAGACAATTTGACGCTTGGACAAAACATTTATCGTGGCGGTGTTACCGGTGCCGATATAGCCTCCTGCACAGGATGTCACGGACCCTCTGGAAAGGGTAATCCGGCAGCGGCTTATCCTGTGTTGAGCGGCCAGAACAAAGCGTATCTCGTTGCGCAATTAAAGCTGTTTCGATCCGGTGAGAGAAATAACGACCCAAATGAAATGATGAGGTCGCTCGCGCATCGACTCAGCGATGCAGAGATCGACGCGTTGGCCAATTACGCAAGCGGGCTTCACTAGCAATTGAATAAGGGGGAGTACCTGACGGGTCCACATCACACCTGACAGCTCCCCCTGCGTTTCACCGCGCAGGCAGGCTTTACCTGGCAATCACCCTTCACCTGACAGGCATG
>CALHOI010000004.1 GCA_938035525.1 uncultured Granulosicoccaceae bacterium | reverse complement strand
ACATGCTATTTTTCAGTGGTTAACGCAAGACCCCGGGATAGCCTTAGCCAGTTATGGCGTATTGGCCTTGCATTTAGTTGGCGCGCCTTTATTGTTATGGCGCAAAACCAGATTGCCGGTATTTTTAATTTATTGTGTGTTCCATACCATCAATGCTCTGGTATTTAACATTGGCATATTCCCCTGGATGACCGCCGCTGCCACGTTATTGTTTTTTGATCCTGACTGGCCCAAACAGTTTTACAGTTGGTGGAATAATCGGGTACTGAAAAAAGCGCCAACCTATGTACGCCAGCCAATCACAGATGAAACAAATGTTACGGCCAAATCATTGACTCAATTGCTTATCGTTGTCGGTATATCTATATGGCTGATTTTACAAGCCACCGTGCCGTTAAGACATTGGTTTATCCCGGGCAATGTTGCGTGGAACGAGGCCGGACATCGATTTAGCTGGCGTATGAAATTGCGCAGCAAACGAGGTACAGCCAAGTTTTATGTTGTGGTTAACGGACAGCCTTCTATTGTGGTTGATCCGAATGAGCATTTGAATCGCCAACAGGTCAGAAAAATGGCTTGTATACCTGATTTGATTTGGCAATACGCGCAATTCCTGGAAAGCGAATATGCGCAGACAAGCGCAGATAAAGTGGAAGTCTATGCCGATACCTTGTGCTCACTGAATACGCGCGAGCCGGTTAGTTTAATTCATCGATTGGTTGACTTAACCTCTATAGAAAGAACAGAGCCAACAGTCAATTGGGTAACACCATTAACAAAAAACTTACCCCGTAAATTCTTACCTATCTGATTACGTCAATTTGGCTCCAGCAAGGCAGTACACCAAAAAAGCCGACAATCTTTGTCGGCTTTTTCATTGGTTAACCGCCGCGTTTTACTGCGGTAATTGCAAAGTAGTGAGATCTTGTCCAACCACAACGTTGCCAGTGAAGCCGCCATCGCGTACCGCACTTTCATAATCCAGCTCGGTTAACGGGCCACCTGGAATCGGGTAGGGGCCTTGTGCCTTTGCGCCCAGCGGTGGGATAAGGTGCGTTAGCATCAGGTGCTTGCTATTGGTACGCATGGCCATGGCACCTAAATCTTCAGCTGTACTTTGGCGGAAATAAACCGGGGGTGGAAAGCCACTGTTTTTATCCGGGCCCATTGCCGGATGGATGGTGGAGTGCACAATGATATCGGCACCTTCTGCCAGTTTTTCAACATGACTTGACGTTGAACTGGTGCGCGGTGGTTTTGGCGTGTCGTTACCGGCATCACCACCTATAACCACTGAACCTGCTGGTGTGTCAACGCGGTATGAAGCATGACCCGGGATGTGTCGCGAACCCACAGCACTGACTTTTACATCATCTTTTTCCCATACCACCGATACCGTTTCATTTGGATCAAAAGACATTAGGTTAATAAGATCAGCAGGACCACCAGCAAGGCGTTTTTTGTTTTCTACCAGTCGTTGCGCCATTTCGCCAGATTGAATTAACGCATCGCCAATGTGCTTAGCAAACTGTGCACAGCTGAGTGTATGACCGGCAGGAGATTTTGCATCGGTACTGCAAACCAGATCGACCTTTGGGCCGGCAGACGCAAAGTGCCATCGCAGTTGCATCATGTCGGCAAGTCCCTCAGTGTGATCTGAATGCATGTGGGTTAGAAAAATAGCCTGCAGTTTACCCACAGGAGTTTTTGCTTCTGACAAACGTTGTGTTGTGCCGCGACCAGTATCGAATTGCAGGTTAACCGCAGAGCAGTTATTTTCGTCGTCTCCATATTGGACCAGCGTTCCTGAGCCTGCCTGACCCTGAAAAACAGGTGGACCTCCTTGTGTACCGGTTAAGGTCACTTTAAGGCAAGGGGCGGCTAATACATTGCTGGCGCTGATCAAAAATAGACCAGCAAGTGAGATTTTTACTGTGTTCTTCATGATTAAGTACATCCTCCGGAGCAAGAGATTTTAATTGCTGTTGTCAGGACCATGTCCAGCGAATGCAGGTCTTCGCCTGCTTTTGAGTCAGTTTAAGGTGAACCGTGCCGTGGTGCTACTGTTTTCATGGTTGTTTCAAGCGATTTATGCACTCTCTGCTATAAGCTATGCAGGCGCAGGAATACGCTGCTGTTCTTAACAAAAACAAACTTTAACGGAGAAACAACATGGATTTAATGAAAATGGGTCAGGAATTACTGGCAGATAAATTGGGCGATAAAGCGGGTGGCATGATGGAAGCGCTGTCAGGCATGACTGGCGGTAACCTGGACATGGGTTCTCTTATGGGGAAACTCACAGAAGGTGGCCTGGGTGATCAGGTGCAATCATGGATGGGTGACGGCGACAATGAACCTGTCTCTGCTGAGCAGCTTAAGTCTGCGTTAGGCGATGAGCAAATGGCCGTGGCTTCTGAGAAAATGGGTGTCGATGCAGATTCAGCGGCGCAGCAGCTGTCGGAAGCATTACCCGATTTGGCGGATAAATTCAGCGGTGGTGGTTCCATGCTGGACGCATCGGGCTTGATGGAAAAGCTCGGCGGTGCTTCTGGTGCATTGGATATGGCAAAAGGTTTATTTAAAAAATAGACACTCAACAAGTAGACGCAGGCCCGTTAACTTAGGGTTGCTACAGTCGGGTTCACATGGATGTGAGCACCCCTGAATCAAGCAGTATTTTTAGCATCCAGAAGTGCTGATCAAACTTGACGATAAATCGGCTTTTGCAGAGATGGAAGCAAGTGACAACATAATGGAAAATGTGCGGCATCATGTCATGACCAAAGAGGCGTTTGAGTCGGTTAATGCTAGCGAGTATGCAGCTATAGTACTCGCGGCTGGTTCATCAGAACGCATGGGTGATAACAACAAACTGTTGCTTGAGATCAACGGACAGTCATTGCTACGACACTGTGTTAATACGGTGGTAAAGTCGGGCGTTATTGAAGCAGTGGTCGTGTTGGGACACGATCGGGCCAATACCGAACGCGAAATAATTGATTCAGCCGTTAAGTCAGTGTTTAACCCGCACTATAAAGCTGGACTGCAGAGTTCTGTTTTGTGCGGTCTTAATGCGCTAAGCGGAAACAGTAAAGCTGCGTTTATTTGCTTGTCTGATCAGCCAACTCTGACAGCAAGGCATCTACGCCAGCTGATGTGGGCATTTAATAGTAGGCCCGATGGAGCAGAGTTTGTCGTACCCATGTTCGGCAACGAGCGAGGGAATCCGATCATAGTGAGCGAGAACGCGCGCAATAAAATAGTGCGGCGAAAGAGCGGTCAAAGTTTGAGCGTTCGAGCTTATATCGATGCTCATCCCGAGCAGGTTTGCTGGGTGTCTTTTAATGACCCTGCTTACACTGAAGATATAGATACTCCCAGCGAATACTCATTGTTGTGTGACGCTCAGGAGCAAGGTATCAATAAGCCCGACCAATAACCACCATGCTGCCATTATCGGCAAAGGGCAGGCAACGTTCAGATAACGAGAATTCTTTAGCTAGCTGCTTGTACTGGTCGTCTTCTATAAAGCTGGTAGGGATGCGTACCAGTCCCTGGTAATCGTCTTTATACAGCTGTTGTAATGCGTCCAGATCGGCCACATCAGAAAGATTATCGGCGACAATGGCTTTTGCGCGCTCAAACAAGCTGGTCTGAATTGATGCCAATATATCTGATGCAGTACTCACAAACTCTTCGACGGACGAGTTTGTTTTTGAATCGCGGCCAATGTCACGCCTCACGTGAGTGAGTGTGCCAGATTCCATTTCTTTGGCGCCTATTTCAACCCTCAGGGGCACGCCTTTCTTAATTGAATCCCAGATTTTGTTACCCACAGAATCATCTTTTTTGTTTACGTGGACCCGGATGTCTTGTGCGATTAAACCTTCGCATATATTTTGCACGTACTCGTTAATGGCGTCGGCTTGCTCGGGGTTTTTTACAACCGGGATAATAACGACCTGGTATGGCGCAATAGCCGGCGGTAACTGCAGCCCGTCATCGTCTGAATGAACCATTATCAGGCCGCCAATTAAACGGGTGGATATTCCCCATGAAGTGGTATGGGCAAATTGTTCTTTGCCCGTTTTGTCCTGGAATACAATATTGGCGCTTTTAGAAAAGTTGGTTCCAAGGTTATGACTGGTTCCGGCTTGAAGCGCTTTACCGTCTTGCATGACGGCCTCAATTGTGTAGGTGGACTCGGCCCCTGGGAATCGCTCATTGGCTGTTTTTTCACCCGTGATAACGGGTATGGCCAATACGTTTTCAGCGAATTTGGCGTATTCATCGACCATTAGCCTGGCATCGGTATCTGATTCTTCGGGGGATGCAAATGCGTTGTGGCCTTCCTGCCATAAAAACTCGGATGTTCGCAAAAATAGCCGCGTGCGCATTTCCCAACGCATCACATTGCACCACTGATTTATTTTCATGGGTAAATCGCGGTAGCTGTTTATCCAGCGCGACATGGCATCACCGATGACGGTTTCCGAAGTGGGTCTGATAACGTAAGGTTCTTCGAGTTTGCCCGCTGGCACCAATTGCCTGTTCTCATCCATTTCCAGTTTATGGTGAGTAACCACGGCGCATTCTTTTGCAAAGCCATCAATGTGTTCGGCCTCGCTGGCAATGAATTTCAGTGGAATTAACAGTGGGAAGTAGGCGTTCTCGACGCCGTGGGCTTTGATTCTCTTATCAAAGATTTGCTGTATGTTTTCCCAGATAGCATAACCATAGGGCTTGATAATCATGCAGCCGCGGGTCTTTGAATTTTCAGCCAAATCCGAAGCCACGATGACTTTCTGATACCAGTTGGGGAAGTCTTCGCTACGAGTCGGTTGAATCGCAGTTTTGGCCTTTTTACTCATTATTTTGATTTAGCAGCATTGTTGAGGCGGATGCCGTAATACTAGTCAATATTCGGACAATTGTCTTGTAGGGCGGGCCCTCCGCCAATCAAAAATGCTCGTGTGCCAGCGCGTGACGCATGCTATCTGCAAGGTATTTTAGTATTGGCGTCGCCTGGTGAAATATTGATAGTATTGAGGAGGGCACAAAAATTCCGGCAACGGCGTCAACACTGACTGTACAAGACTATGACAAATGAAATTCAAACTGCCTTGATTACCGGCGGAAATGGCAACTTAGGGCGTTTGGTTGGCGCGCAGCTACTGCAACGAGGGGTCAAAGTTGTCAAGTTTGATATCCCGGGCACCGAGCCTGCTCAGCTTCATGATAATGAAACGGTGGTTATTGGCGATATGCGTGATCAGGCTGCCTTGCAAGACTTGTTAAAACAGCATAAACCGGACGCCATCTACCATTTGGCATCGTTGTTATCGGGCAGTTCGGCGGCAGATCATCGTGCTGCGTGGGACATAAATGCAACGGGTTCGTTTAACTTGTTGCAGTTGGCGGCCGAAAATAATGTTAACCGTTTTTTCTTTGCCAGTACCAATGCATCTTACGGTGGTGAAGTAGCTGACCCATTGCCCGAAACCTTTGAGCAGTGGCCAGAGAATATTTATGGTGCGACCAAAGTGGCGGTTGAAAGGCTAGGTGTATTCTATAAACAGACGCATGGCCTGGACTTCCGAATATTACGTTTTCCTTTGGTTATTTCACCGTTTGCGCCAACCACGGCTGTTACGGCATTTCCTTCGCATGCCTTTGGTGCAGCAATCCGTGGCGAGTCTTTTACTTTTCCAGCTAGTGCTGAATGCGGCATGTCGACTATTTTTCTTGATGATGTGATCAGCAGTATTGTTGACTACACCCATGCACCCAAATCTAACTTAAGCCAGCATGCTTATAACTTGCACGCATATCACCTGACAACACAAATGGTCATTGATGAAATACTCAAGCGTTACCCTGATTTCAATTACGACTTTAAAATTAACAATACGGTACAAACCTTAATCGATAATTGGCCGAACGTGCTCATTGATCAAAGTGCCAGAGACGATTGGGGCTGGCAACCGAAATACGACTTCGCCCAGTCGGCCGAAAAAATGTTTGATATGATTTCGTAACGCAACTCTATAACTGCTCGAATACACTTGGTTACTGCTTAAGCACACCTTTTTAAGAGAAAATCATTATGCAACCAAAATACAAGTTAGCCCGCACCGCATCTGCATTATCCCTTCTGTTTACGCTGGTGGCTTGTGGAAGTGGCGGCAGTGACAACAACAATAATAATGATGAGTCGTCCGAAGCTGATAATCAAACTACAGATAATTCGGAAGGTACAACAACCGCCGACGCCTCTGGGCAAACTGCACCAGATGGTGGAAGCGATGGCGAAGACTCAAATGGTGTAGAGATACCCGGTGGAGGCGGCACCGATGGTACAACAAAGCCGGTTGTCGGTTTAGTTGACCAGTTTTTCGGTAGCTTTGTCGCTGCCTGTGATCCTGCAGTTAGACAGGATGGCGCGGTGACTATTACCGAGGATTCAATAGAAACCATCTTCACAGCCTATGACGATGATGCGTGTACGCAGCCTGCAATAGAACAGATCATAAACTACAGTGCCTTCTACCCTGGTGGGGCGACCAGCACTGAGCGTGGTGATGCCATTCACGTTGATCAAACCGTTCAAACCATAACGGTTAACGGAGACGTTATTAATCAGTTCGGCAGCAACGTCACCCTTTATACGATTATGCTACTCGATGGTGTGACTTTGTATCTGGGCAGTGATCAGGGTGGAGACACAGTAGCCGACCGCGTTACCGAGCTGGATACAGAATTCGTTTTTACCAGGCAATAGCGCTAGACCATGCCGCGAGCTGGCTTGTTGTGCTCGATAGTAAATGCCATACCATCGAGTAATTGATCAAGATCAGGTCGCGCCGAAGGGCCGTTGGATATTGCGGCTATTTGCACGGTGCTATCGGGCCGCAAGCAAAAAACACCCGGTTCGGCAAATCGGCGATCGGTTTCATCTGGAGAAAGCGGGTCGCTAACGTATAAACCCAGTTTATGCATGTCTGACTCTTTTAGCTCACAAGCAATGTCAAAGGTCCAGCCAAATTCGTCCACGTCGCTTTTGGCTTTCTCAATTGGATCTCCTGATACAACCAGAATATCGAATCCGGCATCACGCCATTGAGTTTGCATGCTCTCTAGTTTGTTCAGGTACATTTTGCAGCGACCGCAGTGCTTGCCCCGATAGATAACCAGTAAAAACCATTGGCCATTTGAGCCATCGAATGTCATGGGTGTGCCATCTAAACGCGTGGCGCTGAAACTGGGAAGGGCAGCACCTGCCGCGGGCTTTGGAGTTGTCATATGTAGTGAAATCGCTTATTGGTCGGGAACTTATTTTATACGTATTAGCACCTAATTTGTGGTGGGTGTCGCATAACAGGCCATTGGAACCCACCCCAGTGCTGGGTTTTACAGTTTTCAAGGTGCTCCACCAATAACGCTTAAGTATACTCTCGCGAGTTTTTGTATTCTTCAAGGGAGTGTTTCGCGTGAAAGTTGTAAGCTCTAGTTCCATCCTTGCCAGATTGATCAGGCACAAAAAAAATCACATTCAGATATTGAGCTCGATACTTTTGTATTGTGTTTCTGCGCTTGGATTTGCAGCCACATTTAACGTTTCAACAGAGCAGGAGATTAGAGACGCTGTTGTTGAATCTGCGACCAATAACGAGAGTGACACAATAAATCTTGGCGGAAACACGATAGCGCTTACGCAGGACCTTGTGACTGGCTTAGGTGGTCAATTGGTGGTAGAGGCAGATTTTTCAGCAGCTGGCCCGAGAAGCCTCGTGTTTACAAACGGAACCATTGAGCGTGATATTAATTCGCCACCGTTTCGGCTCATGGCAATTATTGGCAACAACGTTGCTGGAGGACAATCCCTTAGCCAGGTTAGTTTGGTTAACATGACCTTGCGTAACGGATTGGCGGACTTATCTGATTCTGCAACAGTCAATGTGGATCCTATCAATGGTGCGCTTGGTGGTGGTGCTGTCTATACCCAGCGAATTCTTAACGTTGAGAACACGCTCTTTGAGAATAACTCTGTGTTAGGTAATGGCAATGGTGGTGCCATATTCTCGCAGGTGGAGCTAAACGTAAGCGCATCGGAATTCGAATCCAACAGTATCACCCCATCGCCAAATGGCGCTGGTAGCGGTGGTGCTATTTACACCAATAACAGATCTACTATTGATCGATCTAATTTTTATAACAATTCGGCAACTAACGGTGGTGCAGTGGCATCACCACTTAACTCGTCTCAGGTTATTGAGCGCAGCACGTTTCGTGGTAATCAAGCCAGTGGTTTGGGTGGCGCTGTTTGGTCACGCACATTACCCAGAGCCGATAATCCACTTGCAGGTGAAATTTTCGCCTCAACCTTTGTGGAAAACAATGCCGGCATAGGCGGTGGCGCTATTTATCTTCAAACGCCATCATCGGTAACGCTAAGGCACATTACTGTCTGGGATAATTCGGCAGCGGCACTCAATGGCAGTGGTCTCAGATTTGTTGCGCCGAGTAATGGCAGTGATCTGAGTATTATAAATTCCATTATCGGTGCCAATCTTGGTGCCAATTGTGTTCAGGTCGGCAACTCGGGAATCGGTGTGCCCGATGTGTCTTCAGGCAATTTTTCAACCGATGGAAGTTGCGGTAACGCAGGCTTTAGCTTTGGCTCAATTAATGGCCAGTTTTCTGATGGACTTTCCGATAACGGTAATGCACTTTCCGCCGGTACTCGCTTTACGTTGCTGACGTTACCGTTGGGTGAGCTCAGCGCAGCGCGAGATGTTGCCGATCAAAATAACTGTTTTGCAAGTGATCAGCGCTCGTTCGCTGTGGCAGGTGAAGTTGATCTGTGTGATGCGGGTGCATTTGAACTGCTGCCGCTTGATCTGGACACCGATGGGGACGGTGTATTTGACGACATCGATAACTGTATTGCTATTCCAAATCTCAATCAGTTGGACTCAGACAACGATGGTTTGGGTGATGTTTGTGATGATGAAGATAACGCAGACGATGACGGTGATGGTGTATCAAATTTTGAAGACAACTGCCCATTCACGCCTAATGCCGATCAAGCGGACGCCGATTTAAACGGTACCGGCGATGTTTGTGATGATGTAGATAACGACGGTGTTATTCAGCCGCAGGATAATTGTCCTGTAGATGCAAATCCTGGACAAGAAGATTTTAATCTGGATGGTATTGGCGACGCTTGTGGCGATGCCGACAATGACGGCCGTATCGATGACGCCGATAATTGTCCAATCGATGCTAATCCAAACCAAGCTGATAATGACACTGACGGAAGTGGTGATGTTTGTGATGTTGATGACGATAACGACGGTACTGAAGATGATGCTGACAATTGCCCGGTAATAGCTAATCAAGATCAATCAGATGTTGATGGTGATGGTATTGGTGATGTTTGTGATGATGACGATAACCGACCAGATCTGGATGGCGATGGTCAGCCCGATGTTATTGATCTCGATGATGACAATGACGGGGTTAATGATGAGCAAGATAATTGTCCGCGTGAACCCAATGATGATCAAGCAGACGCAGATGGCGATGGTATCGGTGATGTGTGTGACGATGACGACAACCGACCAGACCTCGATGGTGATGGCATACCAGATGCCATTGACCCTGACGATGATGGTGATGGCGTCGATGATGGCGACGACAACTGCCCGATATTAGCCAATGCTGATCAAGCAGATGTTGATGGTGACGGCATAGGCGATCTTTGTGATGACATGGATAATCGCCCTGATCGAGACGGCGATGGCTTGCCCGATGTGATTGATCCGGATGACGACAACGATGGTGTTGACGATGTGTCGGACAATTGCCCACTGGAACCGAATGACGACCAAGCCGATGCCGATGGCGATGGTATTGGTGATGTGTGTGACGACGACGATAACCGACCAGACCTCGACGGTGACGGCATTCCAGATGTCATTGACCCAGACGATGATGGTGACGGCGTCGATGATGTCGATGATAACTGCCCGGTAATAGCCAATGCTGATCAAGCAGATGTTGATGGTGACGGCGTGGGTGATGTGTGTGACGACGACGATAATCGACCAGACCTCGACGGTGACGGCATACCAGATGTCATTGACCCTGACGATGATGGTGATGGCGTCGATGATGCCGACGATAACTGCCCGGTAATAGCCAATGCTGATCAAGCTGATGTGGATGGTGACGGAATCGGTGATTTATGTGACGACACTGACGATCGATCTGACTTAGACGGTGATGGTATTCCAGATGCGATCGACCCAGATGATGATGGTGATGGCGTTGACGATATTGCCGACAACTGCCCGGTCATTCCAAATACTGATCAGTCAAATGTTGATGGCGATGCTTTTGGCGACGCCTGTGACGAGGAGGATAATCGTCCCGACGCAGATGGCGATATCCGGCCAGCGGTGACAACGGCGGCTGCAGAACTGGATGCAATTATTGCAAGTTCGAGCGGCAGTATTAAACGTGTGTTGGAAAAAGCAGCAGCGCAACTTGATAACGCGCTGAAAAACAGGCATTGGAGTTCTGACAATACGCTTTCAACTCGTCGTGGAGCTGGATTTTTCAATAACCTTAGCGTTGCGCTTAACGAAATAGAGCGAGTGGCAGATTCGCGCTATATTGATTCTGGTTTACGCGCGCAGTTAGATGCCATCACTGGTGCTCTGCTTGACAATGCCAGGTTGCTGGCCGCCAATCAGATTGCTAAAGCGCAAGCGCACGGCGTATCAAGCCTCACAATCAATGCAGCGAAACGAAAGCTTGATCGCGGCGATAACCACCGCTCGTTGGATTGGCTAAGAACGGCTGCAATTGACTACGGCAATGCCTGGTATCTCGTGCGATAGCCTCTGCATTGGTATCAGCCAAAACTGCCCCGTTTAGCGGGGCAGTTTCTAGCTAGCTTCGTGTTTTAGTGTCTCGGCAATTGCCCTGAACGCTTCCATCAACCGCTCATCATCACGAATCAGTGTGCTTACACTGGCACGAATAAATTGTGGTGTGTATTTTCTACCCACGGTAAATTGCTCGGCCGTTGAGACCAAAACATCGTGTTGTCTAAGCTCGGATTCTATTTCCGATGCGCGCCAGGGCTCAGGTACATCTATCCAAAAATGCGGGCTGACTGGATGCGTATAGTATTCCAGCTCATCCAGTAGTGGCTCAACCATATTGATTCTTCGCTGCATTTCACGCAGTTGTGTTTCTATTAACTGCCAGGCCTTTCCCGAGTTAATCCAGACAGCAGCAAGTTCGTGTGTTAGTGGGGTTGCCATCCAGCAGGTGGATCTTATGCTGTTTGCCAGGCGTGTCTGAAGCTGGGGTGGGGCATACAAATAACCCACTCTTAGCCCGGCGGACAGCGCTTTGCCGGTACTGCTGATCATAACGGTATTATCATGTGAATACTCGATCAGTGGCTTGACATTATGGTCTGTTGAAACGACGTGCGAGACGTCTTCGATAACCAGTAAATTATGTTTTTTACACAGCTCTGATACTTCTTTTCGGCGGCTATTTGGCATGTGTGCGTTAGTAGGATTGTGTGCAGACGGCATGCAATACAGGCCAGCAACTTTGTGCGTTTTACAAATGTCATCCAGTGAGTCAGGAAGCAGTCCCTTGCGATCCATGCCGATAGGCAATAACTTTATCCCGAGCATTTTTGCCAATGAAATTATGCCTGGATAACTGAGTTGTTCGGTTGCTATGGTGTCACCACTTTTGAACAACCCCAACAGCGCACACAGTAATCCGTGCTGGCCTCCGTTAGTACACATAACGTTCTGCCATTGAGGTTTAAACATAGTCGTTTCCAACCAGCTAGCACCAGCTCGTCGGTGTTTTTCAGCACCTTTATCTGGTGCGTAAAGGTCCAGCGCTGCTAGTGCGTCAAAGTCGCCAGCAATGTCCAGTAACCCGCTTGCAGCAATTTGTTGTTCAGGCTTGGGAATATTGATGTTTCTGCTGATATCAAAGTAGTCGGTTGGTTCTTCGGCCACATGCTTGAAGTGTGTTTCTGTTTTGGCTATCTGCTCTTTAGTTGTAACGTAAGTTCCAGCGCCTACCCGCGCCACAACAACGCCCATTTTTTCAAGTTCGTTGTACGCCTTGCCAACCGTTCCAGTGGTGACATGAAGTGCATCAGCCAGAACTCTGTGCGGGGGTAACTTACCGCCGCTTGGGTCGAATCTGTTTTCTTTAATTGCTTGGGCTAAACCGTCTGCAAGCAGTTTGTAGCGTTTACCTTTTTTACTTTGAATCGCATTTCTTAACATTGATACGGTGTCAATATTCTCTTTGACAGTCATTTGTAATCCTGATTAGATATTGATGCCCAAATAGGTAGGTCTCAATGCAAAGTATAGATACATTTAGACGTAACATCTTTAAACAAAGAAAATTGATACCCAGTCAATGATCCATCTTAATGCAATACGGGAATTGATACAGATACCAACGCATTTGATAACAGGTATCTTGTTTTTGCTGGTGTGTATTAGTTGGGGAACCACATGGCTGGCAATAAAAATCGCCGTTGAGTCAGCGCCACCAATGACGGCTGCCGGGCTTCGGTTTGTGTTTGCGTTTCCGTTGTTTTTGCTGATTGCCAGGCTGAGCAAGGTGTCAATAATCTTCCCAAAAGAACATCGTCGTTTTTTAGTGTTTATAACCCTGATGTATTTTTCGGTACCGTATTTCCTTATTAACTACGGTGAGATGTTTGTTTCGTCGGGCCTCACTGCATTGCTGTTCAGTAGCATGCCGGTTTATATATTGATCTTCTCAAACATTATTTTAAAAGAAAAAATATTCTTATCCCAATACTTGGGGATTGCTATTGGGTTTATCAGCTTGGCAAAGATCATCGAGGCTCAGGGTCTGTTATTGAGCTTTAGTCAGTTTTTAGGTGTATTGGCAATACTCTTAGCTGCGATAATGCATGCTTACTGTTACATCATCACCAAAAAACAGGGTCAAAAAATAAGCATAATTACATACAACGCATTGCCCATTGGCATTGCCGGGCTGACGTTAACGGCCTTGGGTTTTATATTTGAATCGCCCCAACTCTCGCTAGTGAGTCATCGGTCGTGGTTAGCTTTGGTCTACCTTGGCGTTGTTGCTTCTGTGGGTGGTTTCCTCGCGTACTTTTACTTGTTAAAACGTTTAAGCCCAGTAGTTCTGTCGTTTGTTTTCATCATTTTTCCGGTATTCGCGATCATTATTGGTGCCTGGTACGAAGGTAACGTTGTATCCAATACCACCATATTTTTCATTGTATTGTTACTACTGGGGTTTTCGATCACCAAGATTCCCCCAGAGTCGGTCATTGCAAACGGTACAAAGCTAAGTAGGGTTTGGAAATGACAACACCCCAATCAAACAAAAATAATGCTTTGTTAAATAGACAAAGTTTGCAAACCTTGTATGCACACGCAAGCGAACGTTACCCAGAGGAGGCCTGCGGTTTTATCTACGCCAATGGAAGTGTGCACACAGGTACCAATATCCAGTCCATGCTGTATCGCACCGATCCGCAACGATACAAACGCGATGCCCACAGCGCATTCACGTTTTCGATAGCAGATTTGCACCGCTTAGAGACCTCCTTCAACAGTGATAACCCCGTGTCTGTTATTTATCATTCCCATCCCGATGTGGGTGCCTATTTTAGTGATGAAGATACTGACAAGGCCTTGTTTATGGGTATACCCATACACCCGGTTATGCATCTGGTTGTAGATGTTCGCAAGCGAGTAGTGGAAGGCGCGTTGTTGTTCCATTGGAACGGGCAGTATTTTGAACAAATTCATTCCTATGGTGCTGCAGACAGTAGCGATACCGCATTAACAGAAAGAGAGGTGGTACATGAGTACGTTTAAATTACCCAATTTATTAACTAATGTGGCTGGGTTGCCCAGCGACACCTTGGTTTCAGGCACGAGTACGACAGCTGCGCTGCATGTGCATGTAGAAGGTTTGTGTGCAAACCACCCTGAGCTAACGCCTCATTTATTGTATGAAAATGGAAACATAAAGGAACACTTTCTGTTTACGGCTAATGGCGAACTGTTGGATTCTCAATCCGCGCTTGAGCCGGGATCGGATATCGAAATTTTACTGGCAGCTTCTGGTGGAGTTGACCGCGAGCCTATGTGTTCAGATGCACTAAGTAACGAGCCGCCAGGTAACGAGCCATTCAGCAACGAGCCACTAAGTAACGACGAAGTACAGCGCTATGTGCGACACATTACATTGCCCGAAGTTGGTCGAGCTGGCCAGGTCAAACTCAAGCATGCAAAAGTGTTGGTTGTAGGAACCGGTGGGCTCGGATCTCCCGTATCACTCTACTTGGCTGCTGCGGGTGTGGGTACGCTTGGACTCATTGATTGTGATGTGGTGGAGCAAAGTAATCTGCAACGCCAAGTGGTGCATGGTACGTCGACCGTTGGAACGAAAAAAGTACTTTCTGCAAAAAAACGATTGGCTGACATTAACCCGCATATTTTAATACGCACGCACGATGAATGGCTGAATGACAATAATGCAGCCATGTTGTTCGAGCAATACGATGTCGTGGTTGATGGGACTGATAATTTTGCAACGCGGTATGTGTCTAATGATGCAAGTGTGTTAACCAAAACACCTTTGGTTTTTGGCTCTGTGTCTCGGTTTAATGGAGAAGTTAGCGTGTTTAATCACGAGGCTGGTCCTTGTTATCAATGTTTATATCCGTGCAGTCCACCGGCTGAGCTGGCTCCAAGCTGCAGTGCTGGTGGTGTATTGGGTATTGTGCCAGGTACTGTTGGACTCATTCAGGCAACTGAAGCGGTTAAACTGATTTTAAATATTGGAAAGCCGCTCAGTGGTCGGTTGTTGCGCTTTAATGCCCTGGATATGGGTTTTAGTGAAATAATATTTGGCAGGCGAAAAAATTGTGATACCTGTGGAGAGGAACGCCAGCCCGTTAAATTCGATCGCCTTAATGCCAGTGCCAGCGGTACTCAACGTTTACCCGATGAAAGTTATATTGAGCCCCAGGATTTATACGCCAAATTACATCATGGTATTGAGGATATTGTGTTGCTCGATGTTCGTGAATCCAATGAATTAGAAGTCTGCCGCTTACCAGATACCGTACACGTGCCGCTAGCAACCCTGCCAAAAAATTTGACGCAGCTTGATGCAAGCAGAGCACATTGTGTTGTTTGTTACGGAGGTGTTCGCGCTGAAAAGGCCAGCCGAATCATGATGGATGCTGGATTCAACGATGTTCGAGTTTTAAAAGATGGTATGAAGGGATGGGTGCGCGATGTTGAACCCGGTATGCCGATATATTAGCGCGTTTAATCAGTCCGTAATCTTGGTCCATTATATTCGTCCATAGCAGAACTGTTTTTAATGATTCACCAATCACTATTACAAGCAATAGGAAATACACCAATAGTACGCTTGCCAGCTTTGTCATCCGTGTTAAATATCAATGTATTTGCCAAGCTTGAGTCCTTTAATCCAGGAGGAAGTCATAAAGTTCGAATTGCCTATGCGATGGTGCAGGATGCAGAAAGTCGTGGCATCCTTACCCGTGGCAGCGGTCAAACAGTGATTGAACCCAGTGGTGGGAATACGGGTATTGGTTTGGCCATGGTATGCAACAATCTGGGCTACAAATTGGTATTGGTTATTCCTGATAACTACAGCGTGCAAAAGCAACACTTACTAAGGCTTTACGGTGCCACTGTTGTGCAATCGGACAGTAGTAAAGGGAATAATTCACATGGCGAAAAAGCCATGGAGTTGCAATTGAAACACCCCAATTATGTCATGCTGAATCAACAGCGAAACGCTGCAAATCCTGAAGTGCATCGCAACACAACAGCGCAGGAAATAGTGTCAGATTTTAGTGAGCTGGATATGCACTGTTTTGTCAGTGGTATTGGCACTGGTGGACATATAACCGGTATCGGCGAAGTGTTAAAGACTCACTGGACAGATCTAAAAGTTATTGGTGTCGAACCCATTCAATGCAATATCAAAAGCAACGTGCATGCACCGCATAAAATACAGGGCCTATCCATCGGTCTGGTACCACCTATATTGAATTTGGATATTGTTGATGAAATGGTCGGTGTGGACTACGAAGACTGTGTTCGCATGGCTGCAAACATTCTCAAAACCGACTCGATTAGCATGGGCCTTTCATCCGCGGCGAATCTAGTGGCCATAAAGCGTATTGCCGATTCGTTAAGGCCCGGCGCCAATGTGCTGACCATGGTTTACGACGGCATTGAGTCTTATGTTCCAGAAATTACTCAGCAGACAGCGGGGTTGTATGAACAACCATGCACGGCATAAAGCCCTGGCCGACAGAATAAGCGATGTGATGTTGTCGGCTTTTTCCGCCGATGAATTGCCGCTACTAATGGATTTTTACCAACCAGTATGCGAGCGGGCTGCCTTGTATTTGGTTCAAGACCTTGATGCATACGTGAGTCGAGACCCGGCGTCAACCAATCAAGACTATGTGATAGTCAATTGCAGCACCTCTTTCTTGGCCATTATTTGTCACCGACTTTCACAGTCTATATTGTACTTATTACCTGTTGATCATCGCTTGGCAGTGGTGCTGCCACAAAGACTCTGTGCCTTTGCCAAAAAAAACTCTGGCATTGAAATTCACCCGCTGGCAAAAATAGGCAGACGCTTCGTGATTGATCATGGGTGTGGCACAGTGATTGGTGAAACCAGTGTTATTGGTGATGATTGTTACTTATTGTCTAATGTTATTCTGGGAGCCAGAGGCATTGCAACTAACAACTCTGGAAAACGGCATCCAACCATTGGTAATAATGTTGAGATCGGCTGCGGTTCCCGCTTGCTTGGTCCTATTACGGTGGGTGACAACGTGTTTATTGCGCCTTCGTGTGTTGTAACGGAAGACCTTCAAAATAATTGTCGGGTGTCGATAGTGAATCAGCTGCAAGTCAGCAGAACGGACAAACAATCTGCTCGCATCAATGTCGCTGCCTATGCAAAACAGGAGTGTCTGTTCTTGGCAGGCGAACTGGACGAATTAATAAAAGTGGTGCTGGTCAACGAAAATTATGAACCATACACTGAATTCAGGTTGCATCGATACCGTTGGCAAGCTAACCAGGCTGAATATCTGATTGTGTACGAAGGCATGCAGGCCACAGAATTAGCAGCGCCCATGCATTTATTGCTTATGTTCAGGCATCAAGAACAAATTTTGATTAATCCACAGGGGCTACGGTTTGTCGCAAATCAAATGATTAAAACGTACAAAACCAATAACAACATTGTAGAGGTAGCATGAAATCGATTGGCCTGTACGACATGAAGCCGTACGCAAAGCACTTTATAGGCAATATCATTTCGACTGAGCCGCAGCGTTTTGCTGTAGACGCCACTGTGTTCTACCCAACGGGTGGTGGTCAACCCGGAGATGCCGGTGTTGTGCTGATTGATGGTGACCAGCCTTGCAGAGTGATAGACACTATAAGAGATAAAGAAAACCCGAGCCTTATTTGGCATATTACTGAAGCACCAATAGAAGATCTGAGACAGGGCTCGCGTGTTGAGGGTCATATTGACTGGGAAACACGCTATGGATACATGCGCATGCATACCTGTTTGCATTTGCTGTGTTCGGTCATCAAAGCCCCGGTGACAGGGTGTAGTATCTCCGCGGACAAAGGTCGATTGGACTTTGATCTCCCTGTGTCGCAATGGCATAAAGATGACATATCTGAATCGCTAAACAAATTGATTGCAGGCGATTTCCCGGTAACCAGTTATTGGCTCTCGGCCGATGACCCTAACGTCGCCAAGTTGGTTAGAACACGTGCAGCGCCGCCGGCGTTTAATAACAAGGTGCGGATAGTTGAAATAAAGTCAGTTGACGTTCAGCCTTGTGGTGGTACCCATGTAGCCAGTACCGCTGAGATTGGACCCGTTGTGTGCAACAAAATAGCCAAAAAAAGCGCGCACAATCGGCGTTTTTCTCTAGCGTTTGCGGATTAGACTTTCCTGTGTTCAGCACCCCATTAAACAATGGTGATCACGCTATTCCGGCGACGATGCACTGTTTGTATGACCAGTTAGTTCATATAAAATTTTAATCTGTTGTTTCAAGACACTGGTTTCTTCTCTAAGTGAGTCTACTTGGTTGCTCAATGTTTCCACTTGTTGTGCTAACGCATCTTGATTTTTGTTACTGACATCCAAAGCGGTAGATGATGTTGTGGTTACCGATTGCTCTGGCGTCAAGGCTGAATGGGTTGAGTTATCGGAGGACGAGCCAGTTGATGTGTGTGCCGCCGGCTCTGTGTGAGTAGCTGTTGCTCCACGCGCAGGGTTTCCACTGAATAAATGAGCAAAGCGCTCGCCGCGCTGGCCGGGCTGCTGAGAAAGACGCATCACATAAGGTATTTCCCGTGTACATAAACGCTCAACAGTGTGTTCAAGATCTTCTTTGTCAGCAAAGTCACACATGCGCTGCGTGCGGGTATTCAGTTCACTCAAGGTTTGCGGGCCTCGCAACATCATCACACACAGCAGGGCTTGCTGTTTTCTGCCCAATTCCAGGTGATTCATGAATTGCTGGGTAAATTTTTCAGATCGTGAGCTGCGTTCTTTGCGAACAAAGTGTTTGTTATCCAGCTCTTGCAATGCGCGAGCAACCTCACCCTGAGTGAGATTGGATATTGGGTCTCGGCTGGATTTTTGGTTGCACGCAGTAATCACGCTGTTAAGGGTGAGTGGGTATTGATCTGGAGTGGTCAGTTGTTTTTCCATTAGCACGCCCAGCACCCTAAGCTCGGTGCTCAGTAGTTGGGGTGCCGCCTGTTTGGCTTGCTCGTTATTGTTTTTCATTGTGAGTCCCCGTGCTAGCCCAATGGCGTTGTTACTGTGGAGTATAGTCGCTTCTAATTTAGCGTTGCAATCGTGTTTACACACTATGCTCTGATTGCGCTAGTCTTGCCAGACGCATTTTACGTAGTACTGTCGGTGTCTGAAAAAAACCAAATCGAACAGGTCGTTAAGCATTTACCGATAGCACAAGTGCTGGATTCGGTACGGCGTGCTCTGCACAAGGGTAATGTGTTACTCCAAGCTGAGCCGGGCGCTGGTAAAAGCACAGGCTTACCGTTGGCTTTACTTGCGCAGGCAACACCGCAGTCCCGGATAATCATGCTAGAGCCACGGCGCTTAGCCGCAATTGGTGTGGCTGAACGGCTTGCTTCTCAGCTGGGAGAGCCACTTGGCCAGCAAATTGGCTTACGCATGCGAGGTAAAACGAGTGTGTCGGCGAGCACTTGTATTGAGGTGGTCACTGAAGGCGTCTTAACCAGGATGTTACAAACCGACCCCTCGCTTGATGGCGTTGGCGTGGTAATTTTCGATGAGTTTCATGAACGTAGTTTGCATGCCGATTTGGGTTTGGCTCTGTGTCTGGAAGTGCAGCAATCGCTTCGTGAAGATATACGTTTGCTGTTGATGTCTGCAACGCTTGATGCCGAGCGCCTGGTGCAACATTTGTTCGCCAGTGCAAGTAGTGCAGTTAGCACTAGTAGCACTGCTTTGGAGCAGATTAGCTGTGCTGGACGCCAATTTCCAGTGGTTATTCGCTGGTTGGGTCAGCACAATGATTCGTTGACACAACGTGTTTGCAACGCTGTCGTTGATGCCATCGAAAAAGAAGAAGGCGATCTATTGGTGTTTTTACCTGGTATTGCTGAAATAGAAAAAACAGCGAGAATCCTGGAGCCTCGACTACCGGCCAACACGACCTTGTTCCGTTTGCACGGTGGTGCCAGCAAGGCTACTCAGCGGGCGGCAACCGCCAAAGCCACTCAATCTCGACGGCGAGTCATTCTGAGTACCAGTATCGCCGAAACCTCAATAACTATTGATGGTGTTCGGGTTGTGATTGATGCTGGTCTGGAGCGAAGGGGTGTGCTGGATAACAGCACAGGGGCAACTCGATTGGAAACGGTCACGGCAAGTCAAGCCAGTGCAGCGCAACGCGCGGGTAGAGCCGGGCGCACATCAAATGGTGTGTGTTACCGACTGTGGTCAGAGACCGATCATGCTCGCAGAGAAGCAAACTGGCAAGCTGAAATATTGCGCGCCGATCTTACCTCGGTGGTTGTTGAAGTTGCGCAATGGGGTGCGTCGGACATCAATGACTTACCCTGGCTTGAATCGCCGCCAGCGGCTAATCTTGCTCGTGCACAAAATTTACTGGCATCGATGGGGGCGTGGTCTGACAACAGACTCACTGAGCATGGCAATCGTATTGCTGGCTTGCCTGTGCATCCAAGGCTTGCACACATGATGTTATGGGCAGCCAAACACGGCGCTGCCCAGCTGGCTTGTCAGCTGGTTGCGTTATTAGAGGATGCGAATAAACGCACCGGCCGTACCGATGTTGAATCCTTATTGGCAAGGGGTTTAAATACCAGCCAAACAGCCCGCGCAGCACAGTTATTAAAGCTGTTGAACAATCGCGCTATTGACAGTGCGACTCCGTCATTGTCGGTATTAATCGCTGTGGCGTATCCAGATTGGATAGGGCGGCAGCGTACCCGTGCTGATGGGCGATTTGCACTGAGTTGTGGTGCGGGTGCGTTACTGCATACCGATGATTCGCTGGCGCACACACCGTGGATAGCCATTGCCGGTTTGGGTGGTTCGGCAAAAGAGGCACGCGTATTTTTAGCCAGTGCCTTATCCATTGAAGAATTAGAAAACTGGACACCCGAACTATTCAACTTAAAACGACACCTTGGCTGGGATGACAATGCAGGCCGTGTAATTGCAGAGCAGCAAAAACGCATTGGTGCGCTGGTTATAGAATCGTCGGTGTTAACTGACATCAGTGATCAAGATAAAGCCTTAGCTTTGCTTGATGGTGTTCGTCAGCGTGGTATTGAATGCTTACCGTGGACAGATGAATGTCGTACTTGGCAGGCTCGCGTACAATTAACTGCCTCGCTTCCGCAATCGTTAACACAAACGCAAATGCCGTGGCCAGTGGTTGACGATGCGACTTTGTTGTTGGAGTTAGAAAACTGGTTACTGGTCTGGTTGAGCGGTAAGCACAATTTAAAGGCGCTAAGCCAGCTCAACTTAATGGCGTGTTTCAATGGCATGCTGGACTATGCCCAGTCTCAATTGCTGGATACTTTGTTGCCTACTCACTTCAAGGTGCCCAGTGGGTCACGCATTCGGCTTCGTTACACGAATGAGGCCGAACCTGTTTTAGCTGTAAAGCTGCAAGAAATGTTTGGTTGTGTGGAAAATCCAAGCATTGCCAAAGGACAACTACCACTCAAAGTGGAATTGCTTTCACCGGCTAGGCGGGCGGTACAAGTGACCACCGATCTGGCCAACTTCTGGACCAATAGCTACCCTGCGGTAAAAAAGGACATGGCGGGTCGTTATCCAAAACACGATTGGCCCGACGATCCACTCAGCGCCAACCCCACCGCCTATGCAAAACCGCGTAAAAAGCGCTGAGTTTGAGTAAGCGCTGGTGTCTGAATGGCACTATAATCGGTTGCAACAGCCGCGGCCCACTTGCGCGCTAACCGCTTTTCACCAAGCTTGAGTAAGTAAATTCATGAATCAAGAATACCCATCACTGTTTCAGCCACTTGAGCTTGGTTTCACCAGCTTAAAAAATCGTATTTTGATGGGTTCCATGCACACAGGCCTGGAAGACAAGCGAGGCGATTACCCCAAACTGGCGGCCTATTTTGCCGAGCGTGCTGCCGGTGGTGCAGCGTTAATGGTCACTGGAGGCATTGCACCCAATATTCGCGGTTGGCTGGGTCCGCTTTCGGGTACCTTGAATTCGCGCTGGCAGGTTGGTCGTCATAAGTTGGTGACCGAAGCCGTGCATGCAGAGGATGGAAAAATAGCCATGCAAATTTTGCATGCGGGTCGCTACGGGTATCACCCCTTGGTCGTTTCTTCCAGTGATAAAAAATCGCCCATTTCACCTTACAAACCCAAAGCACTGAGTAGCGCAGGAATAGAATCGCAAATAAAAGCGTTCGCTCGCTGCGCGGCTCGTGCCAGGGATGCCGGTTATGACGGTGTTGAGATCATGGGTTCGGAAGGGTACTTTATAAATCAGTTTTTATCCGCGCGGGTTAACACGCGTAATGATGACTGGGGTGGTGATGCTGCCAGACGATTACGCCTGGCTGAAGCCATCGTCAGCCGAGTGCGTGAAGCCGTTGGGCCTGACTTTATCGTTATCTATCGCTTGTCTATGCTGGAACTGGTAGAGCAGGGCAGTAACTGGAACGATATCGTCGCGCAGGCAAAAGCGGTTGAAGCCGCTGGGGCCACCATGATCACCACCGGCATTGGTTGGCATGAGGCCCGAATTCCTACCATTGCTGCGATGGTACCGCGAGGTGCTTTTGCAACCGTTACTGGCAAGCTTAAATCTGAAGTGTCGGTTCCTTTGGTGGCCACCAATCGCATCAATACCGTTGATGTAGCCGAGCGTATTGTTGCCGGTGGTGACGCCGATATGGTGTCCATGGCAAGGCCATTTCTGGCTGATGCGGCATTCCCGATAAAAGCCATGCAAGGGCGCAGCGACGAAATCAATGTGTGTATTGCCTGCAACCAGGCTTGCCTTGATCATGTATTTGAGAAAAAAACCGCCAGCTGCCTGGTTAATCCGCGAGCGTGTCATGAAACCGAGTTAGTGATTAAGCCAGTCACCACCAAGAAAAATGTGTGTGTTATTGGTGCCGGTCCGGCCGGCTTGGCGGCCGCTACCACCGCCGCAGAGCGTGGCCATGATGTGACACTGATTGATTCGGCAAATGAAATCGGTGGTCAGTTTAATATGGCTAAGCAGGTTCCGGGTAAAGAGGAATTCAATGAAACCCTGCGTTATTTTAAAAAGCGCATAGCGCTTACTGGCGTTAAGCTTGAATTAAATCGTCGAATCGAAAATGCCGAAGAGCTTGCGCAGTACGATGACGTTATATTAGCCACCGGTGTTACACCTCGTACGCCTGGTATAAGTGGAATCGATCACAGCAAGGTGCTTTCTTATGTTGATGTATTACGTGGTCAGGCCAACGTTGGGGCGCGAGTGGCCATTATTGGTGCCGGTGGTATTGGTTTTGATATTGCAGAATACCTGACTCACGATGGCGGCGATTCCAGTTTAAATCCAGCAACTTTTATGCAGGAGTGGGGCATAGACGAAAGTTATGAAAGCGCCGGCGGCGTGACCGACTTTAACCCCAAGCACAGTGCTGCAAGGGAGGTTACCTTGCTACAAAGAAAAAGCACCAAGGTAGGCAAGAATTTAGGAAAGTCCACCGGATGGATTCACAGACGATCGCTGGCAATGCGTGATGTGACTATGCTGGGTGGGTGTGAATATGAAAAAATTGATGATGCTGGTTTGCATATAAAAGTTGATGGGCAAGCACAAGTACTCGATGTGGATCACGTCATTATTTGCGCAGGACAAATACCATTGCGTGAATTGCAAGAGCCCTTACAGGCGCAAGGCAAAAGCGTGCATTTAATTGGTGGCGCAGATGTAGCGGCCGAGCTTGATGCCAAGCGTGCGATTAATCAAGGCACTCGGTTGGCAGCTAGCTTATAAGTAGACGCTCCTGAAGACCAGAGCCGCTGAAGACCAGAGCCGCTGAAAACCATAGCAGCTGAAAACCATAGCAGCTGAAAACTAAGACAAGTCCAGTCTGCTTAGGCGCTGTGTCATTGATTGATTGATCGATTCAACCAGGTAATCGGGAAACTGGCTGTCCAGATCATCCGCAGCGCGGCTTATTGCCGAAGGTGCAAGTGCAGTTATTGAGTCAAACAACTCAGTAATGACCTTACGCGATAATCCTGCTTGTACACCCGTATCCAGAAAATGTCGGCCACGTATTTTTGTCACGTTGTATTGATTGGATTTCCCCACTCGCATAGCCAGCTTGAAATCTTTGTGTGGCAGGCGTTTTTTGTCTACCGAGTCTTGTAGTGTCAGTACGTCGTACAGTGGCGTCATACGAAATCGTCCCCGACTGGATAACGCCAGTGAGAAGTTTTTCGCATGCCCATCTGTTGCGCCGATAAGCCAGAACAAAATGTTGGCTTTAAAAAAATCCAGGCGATCCTCTATTGGCGTATCACTGCCGCGAAGCACATTCATGATATCGATAATGCCAGGACCACCTTCGCTTTGGTATTTACCGGTTGGCGCTACCGAAAGGGCCTGACAACAATCTTCCTGCGGTAACCTGATAAGTCTGCCATCCTGTGTCCAGCGTCGATCAAAGCGTTCTACAACCAACGCTTTTTGTTTGCCGAAAGTGACCATTTCTGCATTGGCGGTTTTCAGGCCGAACTCTCTTAGTAGTTTCAAACAAAAATATTCGTTTTCAACGCTGTCTGATAAATCGATGCCACCGTGCATCTTGCCGATTTGAGGTTTGATAATGTGTGACGTTGGCGTTGTTCCACTGGGCTGCATCCACTTGCCGTTGTGTTGTAACAGCGCGGTTTTCTCTTGAGCGCCGGCAATAGAAATACGAAAGCTGTTTTCACTTCTTATGCCCAGGGGCGTAACATCCAAGTCTCCCAACAGTGCTTCAATGTTATTCTCACTCAGCGTTTCGCCGGTTAGTTGATCGATCGCCTGTGGCACTTCATCTTCGGCCAAAAACTGTAGCGCACCAATACAATCTCTGCCTATTTCCGATAGCAGGCTAAACGCATCAGTACCCTGAGCACCGACTCGCTCTGCGACTCGTCGACGAATTGGATCGTAGTCAGGCAATAAGTTTTCAAATACGGCCAGGACTTGTGCACCGGTAAACTGATCTTCTCGCAGCGGTAGGGAAATAGACACAGGCACGGCGTGTTCCCAGTTAATCCAGTCAGCGTCGTATTGGAATCGAATGGCCCCGGATTTTTCCCGCTTGAGCTGGCCTAGCAGGCGTGCATTTAAAAATACATTGAGTGGGGTGTAACTGCGTTTTCTACCCACTACAGCGTATCCTCCAAAAAGTCGGTTGAGCCGGTGCTGCGATCGGTGATTGCCATTTCCAGATTTAATGCAGCACACAAATCGAATATCGTTTCCAGGCGGGTGCCAGGTGAGCCGTTTTCTATTTTGGATATGGTTTCCTGCCAAACACCACTTCTGGTTGCCAGCGCTTGCTGGCTGAGTTTCTGCTTCTTACGAGCCAGGCGCAGTGCGTTTCCGACATCATTTGGCGTTCTTGCCAGCTGGTTCATATTGATCACCTCTATGATTGATGCATCATATCACTAGAATATGATTAATATATCATAATTCGATTTAATGGTCTGCAGATCATAAAGCAATATTATGGCCAATGCACCATATTTCTGATGTGATCGTGCATATTATGCGGGAGCTGACATCGAGATCGTAAATTAATAACAGAGTGACATCAGGTGAGTGCAGTTATTGCATAGCAAGGTACCTGAGGTACTCGTTTTGTGCCCGGATAAATCTGGCTATCACTGGGAGATTGGCTTGAACCAGCCGCACATTAACAATCAAAATAACATCCACACGAATAAGCTTGTCGCTGTTGTCCTTGACGATGACGAGGATACGCGATTTGCCATAAGTCGAATACTTGGCAAGTGTGATTGCGATACATTGGAGGCATCATCGGTTGATGCTGCAATGGGGTTAATAGCTGCGAACAAGGTTGATGTTGTATTCAGTGATATGCGCATACCTGGCCAGGTGGGTGGAGAAGAGTTATTGGGCCAGGTGTTAAATAAATACCCTGATGTGGATGTCGTGTTAATGTCCTGTGCAATGGACACCAATACACGCGCCCGGTTGCTAAGCGCAGGCGCATCAGAATGTTTAATGAAACCGTTTTACAAAGAAACCTGTCTGGACATTTTGAATAACCTCAAAGCACCGCTTAAGAAATCTGCATAAGCGTTGTTACTCTTTGGGCTTGTTACTCTTAGGCGTTGTTACTCCTTAGCTATGCCAGATTCTGGCGTAGTCAGACTTTCTGATCAATCACAATAGTAAACTCGCTTCCAATACCAGGTTCACTGTTGGCTGACAAAATCCAATTGTGTTTTTCACAAACAGTGGCGCAAATAGACAGCCCGATACCGTTGCCTTTGTATTGCTTGCTGGTGTGCAGCCGGCTGAATGGCTCGAAAGCGCGGGAGGCAAGTTTCTGATCAAAACCGATACCGTTGTCTTTGATAGTGATGGTTGTATTGCCATTATTGCATTGGGCTGAAACCTGCACGACTGGTTCTCGGTTTTCGTCTCGGTATTTAACGCTGTTGCTAATCAAGTTGCTGAACAGCTGTCTTATCAGTGTTAAATCACCTTGAACCGTTGGCAGTGAAGATACCATTAATTGCGTGTTGGATTCGGCTAAGCGTAGATCCAGCTCAGACCTGACATCGGCCAGAACGTTGTTCAAGTCGACTTCTGAAACTGATAGTTGTCCCTTGGCTGCACTGGAGAACTCTAGCAGGTCTTGAATTAATGTGCTCATCCGTTGTGCAGAATTGACAATAACACTAAGGTGGTATTTGCCATCTTCTGTTATCGTTTCACTTAAATCTTCCTCAAGAAAGCTACTGAATTGCTGAATTTTGCGCAGTGGCTCTTGCAAGTCGTGTGATGCAATATACGCAAATTGATTAAGACTTTGGTTAACCAATGCCAGCTGCCTGTTTTGTTCTTCGACTTCTCTTATTGCCTTATTACGCTCTGATACATCAGCCAAGACAATCATTCGTACGCCTTGCATAGAACCGATGTGTTTGATACTGCTGTTAAGTTCAACTTCCAGTGTTTCGCCGTTATCAAAGCGTAAGGTCAGCGGAAGTTGCTTTGCTTCACCTTTAATCAGGGCACTAGTCAACTTTTGCTTATTTTGATCAATAAACAGCCGTTGACAGTTTTGACCCGGAATTTTTAACGGGTCCATGCCTACCTTTCTCGATAGCAGATCACTGGTGGATAAAATAAGGCCGTCCTGGTTACACAACATCATCATGGTAGGGACTGTTCTAAACAAGGACTGGTAGTAGTCATTTTGATGAGACAAAAATTCCAGTTGTTCCTCATTGCCAACAATGATGCCTATCCAGTTCGCGATAAGCGAGACGAGTCTTTTCTCGTGTTGCGTGAATGTTCGCCTTCGAGGTTTAGTCGAGAAAAAGCTTAAGGTGCCAAAAGGACCGTTGGCCGAGAGTACCTGTATGCCAACGTAAGAAAGAATATTTGAGATTTCGCCGATACTGGTTGAGCCCAGGCGTTCTGTCGCCATGTTCTGAACAGTGACAACGTCTTCGGTGTTGAGGATGTCATCATGTAGTGACCCAAACAATGTCACGGTCTTATTTTGCTGTAGCAAGTCGGCATGTGTGCCCACAGCACAAACCAGATCAAGATGATCACCCATAGACGAACCAACAATGCCTGTTTGCATGCGCAGGTATTGCAGGCAGATGGTCAGCATGTGATTGAATTTCTCGTAACGCTCAATATCTTTATCGGTAATGATAGAAAGCAGTTCGTCCATCGCGTTTCGAAACAGCAATTCTTCTTCGCTTTCCAGGCCTTTGACTTGTATCTCGGATACGGTTTGACCATCATGGGTAATCGCGTGCACGCTGGCTAACTCGGTGTGCTGGCAGCCATCTTCACTTTTCCATGACAGTGTGTCGGTTTGAATTTCTCCTGGTATCAGTTGTAATTCGTTAATGTGCTGCAGCTGCATGCCATCGATAAGGCTCAGCTCTTGAATATGTTTGCCGATGATCTCATCGGGTGCTTTATGGCATTTACGTGAGAAACTGCCATTGCAATAATTGATGATGCCGTCATCAGCATTCCATCGCAGCACTGAGTTATTGACTTTGGCCATAGCCTAGCTTCCCGTTCCGCGCTTATCGTTGGCGAAATCGTCGTCCAGCCTTATTTGCTGTTCTTTTTGTAAACGTATTCCAGTTTGTGTGTTGTCAATAAAAATGAGCCAGTAACCCGAAAAGTCCTTGAACTGATGAATGTCCAGGTAGTGATTATTGTCGACCGCCACGTTGTGTATGACCGTACTTTCCGGGTCTTGACTTGGTAGTAAACCTTCTAATTCAGGAATCAGCAGAAAAGGATTCTGGGCATGATCAAGGTCGGTCAGGTTGATTGAACCTAGCCATCCTGCACTGCAGACAAGCTCATTGTTTTTGTCAAAACACAAGTAGCCGTCAGCTCGAGGTTTACCATCGAGTGTCTCTAGGTAGTCTTTAACTGATTGTGGCTTGTTGTTCATCCTGTTGCTTGAACCAGTGCTCGACCAACAGAAAGGAAGACATCATCCACACCAGTGTCTGTTTTAGCACTGGTTTCTATTGTATCAACGGCTGCGGCGCTGAGTTCCTTATAAATGCCTTCGTGGTATTCCCATTGATCTTTGATATCTGATTTATTCAGTACCAGCACAAACGGTTTCGGACCCAAGGTGTCGAGCACCAATGTCTGCAAGTTCTTTGCGCTTTCAAAAGTTGCCGATCGGGAAGGATCGATGACCAATATATACGCTGCCATACCACGCAAGTAAGAGGGCAGTACCGATTGGTGATTATCCTCACCGTAGACATCCCAAAGCACAAGCGACAAGTCAGTATCGTCAATGGACATCACTTTTTTGTCGATCTTTACACCAATGGTAGTCACGTAGTTTTCGGAGAAGATGCTATCTACGTAGCGTCGTACCAAACTGGTTTTTCCGACAGCAAAAGAGCCGAGCATGCATATTTTTTTTTGGAGCATGATTTTTTACTTTTCTACCGGACCAAAGGTCACATGAGTTACTTGGGAGAACTGTAAAGCCAGGCGCTTTGCATTGTTCATCCAGCTTTTCGATGTTGCGCCCGTGATGTTGAGTACAGTGCCATCCAACGATAGGCTGACGCCCTCAGACGGTGTTAGCACAGATTTGATTCGTTGTAAGTTGAAATCGGCATTCAGTGCTTGATAGGGCTCTAGCTCAAACACAATTTCATCAGGATCCAAGCCAGAATCTGCCGTTAATGCAATGGGCGATATTGCAAGCGGATCCCTTAGCCCTTTCACTGTGTAGTTGTTTCTGCTTCTACTTGAGCTGGTCACCACAATACCCGGTTGCGAATCAAGCTTTGCGACAAAAGCATTCCATTTACGCTTATCAAGCTGGTTGAGGACTAACCATCCAAGTAGCAATGCTGTGGCGATGCCTAAAATTACCAGGTTGCGTCTGGCACGTTCTGGTAGATTCCTGACTCTGTTGCGTAACCGGCTGTCGTGGTTATCCATAAACAGGACGAAGTCGGACTTGATGTCACTGAACGAACTGTCATCACCGTTGTAGTTATCAAGTTGTTCAGCGTAATTGCTGTGAATGTCTTCATTTAATTGTTGCAGTGCGGTTCGGCAGTGCTCGGGTGCAACTCCTCGTATTACCGCCGCGATAACCGCCGAGGGACCCCATTCAATCCACACGGATAATTCACCGAGTTGCAGTGTATTAAGTCCGTCAAACTCCTGAGTGGAAAAAGCGTCATGTACAAACGATTGGATAGCGCTAAGCATGCCACTGACCATGTCCGCATCCTGTGCCTCTGCTGCGCCTGATGTTGCATGGCAAATAGGTAAGCCGGATTCTTTTTCGATGAGAAAAAGTTGCTCGAACTTATAGGTTCGCTTGGTTTTATTAGAATCACGCGAAAGCATATTGGCGATCATTTTGCGAATGGCTGGTCCCAAAATAGGGAATAGCGCTTCCGCCATGATCTCAGGGTTTTCGCGCGCCGAGCTTTGAAACTGTTCCACAACAACCGGCTTTAGCGTGTTGCTGTAGGTGTCGTCCCTTTTTTTGGCTCGATTTGTGGCCTCTACGAGTACTTCACTGGCATCGTTTATTCTGGTTTGTTCGTCGGTGATTTTGAATTGCAGCGCATTCAATTGCTCTTGCAGTTGCTTGAGTTTCTCACGCTCTGGCTGCACAAGAATGGAGCGTAGCTTTTCAACGTCCGTGCTTGTCGCAGCACCAGAATCTTCTGGTGCTGAGTCAAAGCTTATGGCAGTTTTAGTACTTCCTTGCGACATTAGCGGTTACTTTTTCAGTTAAGCAGCAGTAGAGCCGGTTAGCTTGCCGGACAAATCATTGAGTAAGGATGCCAGATTTTGCTTGTCCAGCTTCATACTCTGTAAATTATTTACAGAGGTACTCATTTCTTTGTGTAGTTTGGTTTCTATGCTGAGCATTTGCGTGCTGAGCGCTTGTTTTTGGTTTGCCAGCTCTGTTTCTAGCTGTTTCGCAGCATCGGAAGATGATTCATTAAGCTCTTCAAGCTGATTTTTTAGCTCATTGTGCTGCGTGTTAGCCTTTGTGGAAACACCTTCAACCGCAGCATGTTGCTTTGCTTCCAGGTCTTCCAATTTTTTCTCAAACGTCGCAGTGGAGGTTTCGATTGATCGCGAGAGCGAGTCCAGTCTATCTGTCATGGTTTGACTCAGAGTGGCAATTTGATCGGCAAACTGCTGCTGCAGTGCGTTAAGTTGCTCGGCGTTGGAGCGTTGCTGTTGTCCGAACAGAATTTCCTGAAGTTGTCCAAGCTCTCCACCAGAGAATTCGGTGTTTGATATGCTTGCCGTAGTCTCTGTTGACGTGTGTTGCCCGGACTTGTTTTCCGATGACAAAGCTGTGGTCCCTAGCTCATTAGCTGCCACTTTCAGTGATTGCTTATCCATACTGGTATGCCTTTTTTCGGTTACTGGATATTAGATTCTTTTTCCCCATCCCTTGGGCATTCTACCGATAAGAAACACTCAGTAACACGCTATTATCGTGCCTACGGCTGTGTGATCGAACATAGGCTTTGATATCAATTAAAGTAGGCAATATATTTCTATATTGGTGGTGTTCCAGCACTGTAAAAGGTCGTTGTCGCGAGCCAGCTGAAGGCCGCAGCGCCGGTGCGCGCGCGATTAATGTCCGAGCCTAAATCCTGGGTGACGATCAGCACGGTTTTGGCCACCATAAACAGCGCCATAAATATGACTTGGTAAACCCCCAGTGTTATTTGCGGCGCGGCAAAGGGATTTTATAGAGGGGTTAATTATCATGCGACCCGAAGGAGGGGGCTCCTATTGGCAGACGCGAAACAGCTTTGGCTTGGACGCTTTTTGGGCTAGTTTTAGGCCGCTTTGTTTACAGAGCGGCCAACGCTTTTTCAGCGCGTTCGAACCACATGCGCGACACCAGATTGTCTTTTGCCAGCGTTATGCCCAGCACATCAACCCCGGTGTGACGATATTTTAAGTCTTCAAAAATATTTCTGGCCAGCTGACGATTACCCATTTCCTGGTGCGCAACGCCTTCACTGTACAAGGCGGTGTCGTAGTAATTTGAATCAGGGTATTTTTGTCGAAGTTGCTTCATGCTTTTTTCAGCGGCATGGTAATCCTGCCGGTCAATCAAATCGATGTATGCACGCAAGTAAGCAGCGTCATCGGCCAGGTAGCTGTCACTGTGCAGGATTTCTAAAGATTCCAGTTCGGCAACAGCCTGATCAAAATAGCCTGCATCGCGGGCGTTCATGGCTGTTAAATACAGATCAAAGTCATCGCCAGAGCCATACACCGATGCTTCTTTTAAAACGGGTGCTTTGATGGCGGCATTGAATTTGTTTTTAGTGGCTGGCTCACCTTGTATGTAGTTGTCATAGGCTGCTAATGATTGTCTGTAATCACCGGACTTTTCCAGTTCTTTTGCCTGATAATAAGTTTGCTCGTGCTGATTCTGCGCCTTAGTGGCTTGCACTATGGTGTCAAAATCAATGTCCAGTGCGGCAGCCTTTCGTCCGTTAGTCAGTGGTTCGAAACTAATTTTTAAGTTAATGGCTTCTGCCGGCTGCAATACAATTTCATCGTAAAAGTCAGTGGTAAATTCATCAGAATGATCGCCCGTTACCTGAACTGATTTAATCGGGTATACATCAGCACCACGATTGGCAATTTCGATTACTTGCGATGACACGGTACCCACTTCTCGCGTACCAAAATAGAAGTCGGGCACCGACACATGCAAATAACTACCACCCACACCGGGTGTTGGCGCTGATGAGGATGAGCCACCACTGCAAGCTTGCACCAGTAGCAAGGCAGACAGTAACGAGGTTAGTTTTATTTTGCTGATACTGTTCATTGAGTCAACTCAAGCAGCGTTGCTTTGGTTTTGCTCGGTACTCTCAACTTGAAAGTAGTCCAGTGCCATCTTGCAATTGCGTACGGCTTGGCCGGTTTCGTTACCGTCCTGCTTTGGTTCAATGTGTTCGTTGGCTTGTTCAATTTCGGCTTTTGCTGCGGCGATTTGCTCGCGTATAGATCGCATTGCTGCAGTGAGCTCACTGGATATTTCGCCAAACTCACGGTTGTCAGAGGAGCGTAACCGAACATCCAGATTGCCATTACCAATTTCGCGTAAGGTGCGTTTAATGGCCAACAGTGGGTGGCCCAGTTTACGGGTTATGTACACGCCAAGGGCGACAGTGATAAAAGCGTTAATCAACATCATGCTGATAATCCACTTTCCAAGTACCGCTGATAAGCTGGGTACCGCTTCGTTCACGAGCTGCATGTCTTCTGATACAAAAAATAGCGGTGAAACACCTTCAACCAGGCTGTTTAGCATCTGGTTGTAAAAAACACCCATCAGCACGGTGGTGATCACCAGATACAAGGTCGCGAAGGCCAGTACACGGCGAATCTCGCGCGCCTGAAAAGTTTTATCTCTGAGAATGGAGAGTGGAAAAATGGAATCGGACGAGCGTGCCATGTCTGTACCTATAGATACCTTCTGTGTAACCCTAGAAATCGGCACTGCTGCGCAAAACTTGAGTATCCAGTTGAGTGATAAATGGGGCGAAATAAAGCGCTGGAATACCGGTAGAGCCACGTTATAATTGTGTGCTGATTCACAATAATTGCCGTACGCATGGATATTGATATTGGCCCGGTAATAGATTCAGGCACGGCCTTTTCGCTCGCCGGGTTGGTGTACTTGATTAGCGCTGTGGCAGCCAGCGTGCACGTGCTTCTGAACAAACAAAATGTCAGTGCGGCATTCAGCTGGATTGGCGTTATTGTTTTATCTCCGTTTTTTGGTGTACTGCTGTATTGGTTATTTGGTATCAATCGCATTCGGCGCCGAGCACAAGCTGAAATGCGCGGACGCGCAGACCTGGAAACAGATGCAAAACAACCGCAGCCAATAGCGCCTGCTATTGAATTAACCCACCTAAGCGATGCGCAATTGCAGCTACTTCACGCGGGTTTAGCTATACATGACTCACCGTATTTGTCTGGTAATCAGATCGATGTGCTACTTAACGGGGTCGAGGCTTTTCCGCGCATGCTAAATGCGATTGACGGCGCTAAGAAAAGCGTTGTTTTATCCAGCTACATATTTGAGTACGACGCCATTGGTAAGCAGTTCGTGGCAGCTTTAATTAAGGCACATGAGCGTGGTGTGCCGGTTTATGTGCTGATTGATGGCGTTGGCGTTGGTTATGGTTTGAGCCTGGTCAGGGCTGATAGGGTGCTGCGCAAAAATAATGTCTCTACCGCACGCTTTTTACCGACGGTATCGGCGTCGGGTTTTCGCTTTATGAATTTACGCAACCATCGAAAAATCCTTTGTATTGATGGCCGTTGTGCGTTTGTCGGTGGTATGAACATACGTGCTGGAAACCTGTTGGATGCTAACCATCGGCATCAAACACAAGATGTGCATTTTTGTATTCAAGGCCCTGCCATTAATCAGATAAACCGCGTGTTCGAAGAGGACTGGTTGTTTGCCACGGGGCAAACTATTTCCTTGTCAGAATTCCGTGGCACCAGTAGCAAAAACGTGACATGCCGTGTGTTGGTTGATGGCCCAGATGATAACTATAAGAAACTGGAGCTGACCTTAATAGCAGCGATAAATGCAGCCCGAAAAACGCTCACCATTGCCACACCTTATTTCTTGCCCGATCAGGCCGTCATCAGTGCATTGCGGTTGGCGGTGATGCGCGGGGTTGATGTAAGGGTGCTGATACCATCTAAAAGCAATTTGGCGGTGGTCGATTGGGCCATGTGTGCTAATGAGTCAAGTTTATTAAACGCTGGTATCAAGATCTATCGTTCCCAGCCGCCGTTTGATCATAGCAAGCTATTTGTCGTGGATGGTAGCTGGAGCTTGATTGGTTCCAGCAATTGGGATGCGAGGAGTTTGGAGCTCAATTTTGAAATTAACGTTGAGTGCTTTGATGAGGCATTTGCACAAAAGCTTGATCAAGTGTTCGGCGCCAAATTTAAAAAGGCTGAGTTAGTGAGCGACGTGAGTCGATCGTTGCCGGTCCGCTTGCGAAACAATTTTTTCAGGCTATTTACACCGTATCTTTAATGGGCGATGTTGATAGTCAAACCGTTGTCGTTAAACACAGCGTAGTAACCAGTTGACTGGGTGCCTAACATTTGAACAAACGTATGTTTTCCAATTCGCGTATTTTTCCCAATTCAGTAGACCAGGCAGATGCTGTACGAGTATTGGGTAGAGCGCAAGCCAGCGAACTAGGGCCGAACATACGATTGCTGGTGTGGAATATCTACAAAGCAAGACGCAGTAACTGGCTATCTGACTTTAACGATTTGGTTTGTGATCGCGACTTGGTGTTGTTACAAGAGGCCGTGGTCAATGCGCCATCAGATGCCTTGTTCGGCTTAAGTGAACGTTGCGAATGGATAATGGCCTGCAGTCACCAACAGCCTGGCAGCGGTGTTATCACCGGTGTTAAAACCGGTTGCGTTGCAACGGTAGATAAACAACGTGTGCATCGGTCCAGACACACGGAACCCGTAGTTAAAACCCAGAAGCTGTTGTTGGAAACGCATTACAAATTAGCCGATTCGGCTGAAACCTTGATGGTGTTAAACATGCACGCCATCAATTTTGTTGGTGTCAAAAAGTACGTTGACCAGTTGGAACAGCTAAGTTATGCGTTGGGCCACCACAGTGGCCCGGTCATACTGGCAGGCGATTTTAATACATGGAGCCCGAAACGGTTGGCGCATTTTAAAGACAGGGCAGAACGCGCTGATCTGATTGAAGCCAGTATGACTCGTCGAAGCAAGGTGGCTCATTTAAACCAGCATCTTGATCATGTGTTTTTCAGAGGGTTGTGCTTAACATCAGTGGAATCAATGCAGCAAATTAGGTCGTCTGATCACGCACCAATCATGGCGACGCTTACATTAAGTCCCGCGCACTAGCATAATCAGGGTAATCACAAATAGAATCACGCCACCGAGTAGCATGGCAGTGGTTATCCAGTCTTTAGACGTGCCTTTTGGGCCGTTTTCCAGCCAGTGTTTAGCCACTGGCAACATTCTGAATATCATGAAGCCAAGAATGACTGCCCATGAAATTTTCATCCACATTGGTAAGTCCATCAAGCTGCTCCTTATTTGAATGAGTCTAATATAGCGGTGAAAGCAGTATCGCGTTAGCACTAATTGAATTAGCAGCAGAGGCGTTAGCCAGGGCTATGAATTAGTGCGTGCAGTACGAAACTAAAACGGGCCGCAATAGCGGCCCGAATGTAAGCATAATAAAGTGTCAGGCGAAAACCTGACGCTTTATTAGTCGTCCATTATACCAAGAAGGTGTAACAGGCTAGTGAAGATGTTGTAAATGTTCAGGAACATTGACACTGTTGCACGAACATAGTTTGTCTCACCACCATTCAGGATGCGGCTGGTGTCGAACAGGATAAAACCACTCATAAGAAGAATGATGCCTGCAGACAACGCAACGCTTAGCGCTGGAATTGACAGGAACAGGTTAGCGATGGCAGCACCGAAAACCACGATTAAACCAACCATCAAGAAACCGCCCATGAAGCTGAAGTCTTTTTTGGTTGTTAGAACGTAACCGCTGAGTGCCAGGAAGATAGCGCCTGTGCCGCCCATTGCTGTAGCAACTAGCGTGGAACCATTAGACATTGATAGATACGCTTGAAGCATTGGTCCTAAGCCGATGCCCAGCAGACCAGTAAAACCGAATACAACCCAGATGCCCGCTGCTGATTCGTCAACGCGTGGTAGTACGAACCAAACCAGACCAATGGCTGCGAAGGTGCAGATCATGGCCACGGTGTGTGGAATATTCATTGCGATAGACACTGCTGCCATTGCCGCGCTGAACAACAACGTCATTGACAGTAGCATGTAGGTGTTTCTTAGTACTTTGTTTGTTTCTAACGCACGTGTTGCTTCGGTGCTGTTAGGAAACGACGTTGGGTTTGCCATGTTTACTCCAGGTTATGTCTAAGTTAACTTTTTAGCCGGTGGCAACTCATTTGCCACTGTGCGATGGATCTTTAGGTTGCAATATTAACACCGCACGCCTCGAAAAGAAGATAGGGTGCTCAATGCTCACTTTCAAGTAATAAATGGGCAATTGTTGACCAATTTATCGGCCAATAAGTGCAAATAATTCAATAGTTTATGCCATTTGTACGGTTTGCGACAACAAAACGGATCATGTGATACCTGTATAGATGTGAACCAGCCACCAAAGTTCGCCCATTGGCGTCAAAATTGGTTACAATACGCGGCTGCGGAGAGTTGGCAGAGTGGTCGAATGCGGCAGTCTTGAAAACTGTTGAGGTGTTAAAGCCTCCGGGGGTTCGAATCCCTCACTCTCCGCCATTTCAAACAAGCAATATCCCCATAAGGCGCTATAACTCAAAAAGTATCCAAATCACTACCCGTGAGGGATGCGAACCCGGGGTTCGACAAGCGACGAACGTCGTTTGGGCAACGCAGCTTGGCTGCGTTGGGGCGTAGCCCCGAGGCGTTAGCCGAGTCTAT
>CALHOI010000003.1 GCA_938035525.1 uncultured Granulosicoccaceae bacterium | reverse complement strand
GACAGGCCGCGGATGCGATGGCACCGTCTGCAACTGCATTGGAAGAGTTGTCGTTCTCAGATGCAATTCAACCGCAACAGCAGGCATTGCAGTTGTTGCAGCGTGCTGAAGCGTTGTTTGCTGATATTCGTATGACGCAGCAGGAAGGTCAAAGCGGTGGTGAAGCGCAACCCGGTAAAGACATGGCAGAAATGTTTGAACTGGAAATGGATCTGGCTCGAAATCAGTACGAACAACCAGATAGGGGCAGTGAAGCGTCCAGCCCGTCAGAACAGATGGACGATATTTTTGACAAGCTCAACGACTTGGCTCGTCGACAGTTAGAACTTGAAGAACAACGTCAACGAGAAAATCAAGTATCTCAAGATCAGCGATGGCGACAGGAACAACTGACTCGCGAGTTAGAAGAGTTACGACAACAACTCGAAGAACTGCAAGAGCAGGCTGAATCCGAACAAGGTGAGTCGGGCTCGCAATCGGGTGATTCATCCAACGCTCAAGCACAACAAGCGATTGAAGAGGCGATTGAAAGGCTGGAGCGTGCGCAAGATGCGCTCAATGAGGATGGGCAAAATACGGATGAGTCTCAACAAGCCAATAATGGCCAAGAGTCAGGTAGCGAGCAGAGCAATGGTGAGTCGGGTGAGCAAACCGCAGGTGAAGCGCTGCAGCAAGCCGTTGACGATTTAGCCGAACAACGCTCTGAAGAACTACTTGAAGGCATAGAAAACGCCGTTACCGACGCTGAGTCAATTTTAAGGGAACAAAGAGACACAGAAGCGTTGCTTAGGGATGCGCTTGAGCGCGCTATTCAATCAAGAAGCGCTGGAGTTTATTCACCCGGACTCGATCGAGATGAAGCAAAAGCCTTGGGTGAGCGAAAAAGAGAATTGCAACGTGAGCTTGATGCCCTACGCGATCGTGTTGTGGAATTGTCTGATCGTTTTGGAGAGCAAGCGTCGCAAACCGGAGAAGAACTGGAACAAGCCATTGATGAACTGGATGGTAGCCAGGCCTCTGATTTATTGGGTATCGCTGGGGATGCTATAACCGATGGTTCACTGGCAACAGTGCTTCCAACTGAAAGCTTGGTTACTAACGCGATTAGGGATTTGCGTGACCGGTTAGAGGACGCCGCTGACGTTGCGCGTGGTGAAGGTATTAACCCGGAACAAAACAGTGATCTGCAAGTTGCCGATGCACTGGATCAAATCCGCGAACTAAGACAAGCGCTGAATCAGGCGCAAAACCAACAAGGCCAGGAAGGACAACAAGGTCAGGAAGGACAACAAGGCCAGGAAGGACAACAAGGTCAACAAGGTCAACAAGGTCAACAAGGTCAACAAGGTCAACAAGGTCAACAAGGTCAAGGTGGTCAACAAGGACAACGTGGTGGAACGCAACGTGCGGATGGTTCGGGTCAACGACAGGGCTCTGGTCTGGCATTTGAATCAGCTGATGGGTCATCACAACGAGCTGATTTAAACTATGCAGATGCGGTACAGCCGGGTGAGGCTGCGGACGCCATTGAAAACTTGTTACCGGATCTGGAAGCGCTGGGTATAAACCCTGAGTCCTTGCGCGATTTAGCATCTGCGGCGCAAGTATTTCGTGGTGGCAGTGGTGAGATAAACGCCGCACGAATCGAAGCAGAATATAACCGCGCATTGTTAAGTCTTGAAAACCTTGAACTTCAAATTGCCGATTCATTGGTGCTGGAAACCGAAACCATTGATCAATTGCTGCGAGAAGGTGAGATTTCAGAGTCGGCTGCAGAATATTTCAGACGATTAAGTGAACAACGGCTGCGCGTGCCACGCTAGCGAAAAAGCGCTAAATTTGGGCTAATTGGACGTTTGCGCCAGATTGCTTTAAACTGTAGCCCTACTGTTAATTGGTTGAACATGCGTGCGCACATTTCTACTGTTTTTGAATACCGAACAAAAAATCGAAACCGTAGAGCACGGCATGGTCAGGGGCTTGGCAATAGCCAACGTAGCTTTGTGTGAAAGCCGCGCCCTTGCCAAGGAATACATGGATATCTCTGCCGGTGATGAAATTATCGGCTGCAACAACGATGGTATTCGCTGGCGTGCCGATATCGATGACGTCGTTTTGGCAACAACCGTTGGCGAATCAGAAGAAGACGACGGTGAAGCCATTAAAATCATTCAAGGTAAGCTTACCGCGCGAGGCAGTCGCTCTATTGCTGCCGCCTGTAAGCGCATGAAAGAAAACGGTGTTGCGCTTCCAGATATTATCAACACACGTGGTTCAGGTTTTAAGCAGGGCGCGCTCGCCAAGCTGCTAACTGACGATCAGGTTGAAGAACTGGCCTCCGGTCTTAGCTAAGAATCCACACCCAAGTTTTCAGATAAGTACGAGCTCAACTGAAACTCTTTTTTCGTCCTAACCAGCAGCGGGCTCAAACTTAGCGTTACTTGCACCCGTTATGCTTGCGCCACATAGCCGAATCATGTCCCTTTGGAACATTCGCGCAAGGGTTTGTTGCCACGAATCCAGGTAATCCGTTCAGTTCGGCTACCTTTGCCATGCCCCATCCACCACCGCGCGCCAGCTCCGTAATATCCTCTTGCGATAGGCTATTGATTGCGCGTTGTTCCTGGCCGGAATATTGGGAGTGTTTGGCTTGATCGGCCACCACTAAGTGCACCCATGCTGTCGCAACTACAGCGCTAACAATAATAAAATTCGTTCGCATATCAGGCGGCCGTTCAGTTTCGAGCCTTTAGCTTGTCAATAATCGACGCTTTATGACATGATCATTATCATGTTGGATGACATTTTAAACTCCGTATCCAGTGGTGGTTCCATTGTTCATTGTGAGAGTGATACCACGCTCTTTTTTCGAGGCGATGTTGTCGAGTTTTTATTTGTGCTACAAACAGGCCAGATAGCGCTTACGCGACACATGGTGGATGGCAACAGGCTGATATTAAGCCGGGCTGTTGGTCCGTGTATTCTGGCCGAGGCATCGGTTTACTCAAAGCATTATCACTGTGATGCAATAACTCTATCTGAATGCGACTTAAAAAGGTACGCGACCGTGTTGACGCCTGGATTGCATTGAACGCAGGAAAGTTACCTCCCAAGGGTCAGTGGAAAGTGCTGGCCGAACAAATAGGCGTATCCGAAGAGGCGCTTTACCGCGAATTGGCCACTCGCAATATTTCATAAAATTGCTTGACCCTCCTGTAACTGGAGACTGCATTCTCATCAGGTCAGGGCGTAGCCCGACTTGGCAAGTAACTAACCAACTTTAAAGGTATTGATGATGAATAGTCTTTTTCCGGTCCTTTGTACAGAATATATTGGCGAGTGCCATGGTTTCTATAAGAATCTTTTTGGTATGCACGCAGCATTTGAAATTGACTGGTACGTGCAATTGCAGTCATCTGGCAATAGTTCAATTCAGATTGGGTTTGTGAAGATCGATCATCCGAGTGTGCCCGAGCGCTTTCAGGCTATGCCAGCTGGTACGATCGTGACACTGGAGGTCGAGGATGCTGATCAGTACTATGCTAAAGCAAAGAAACTTGGACTGCATATCGAAATGTCATTGCGTGACGAGCCCTGGGGTCAACGACACTTTATGGTGCTCGACCCGAGTGGTGTGCTGGTAGATGTGGTTAAACTCATAGAACCGTCGAAAAAATTCACTGAGCACTATCAGTTATAAGATGACTAAGCTCTCTACGGTAAATCTCATGCCAATTGGCCGTTTTGCGGCCAGTTGCCGACTAAGTATCAAAGCACTTCGTCACTACGATGAGCAGAAATTACTGATTCCAGCTTACATTGATCCAAACACCGGTTATCGATACTACCGGCGCGATCAAGCGCACACAGCAGTAGCAATAAGTATGTTGCGCTCACTTGATTTTTCAATACCGATGATCAAACAGCTACTACGGGCCGAGACGTCAACGGTAGACTCCGTCCTTGACCAGCAGGCCGAACAGCTGAGTCGAGAGCTTGCACACAAAAAACAGGCACTTGCGTCTGTGCGTCGTTTACAACGTGAACAATCGTTGTTGCCACATAACGTTAAGTTTAGAACCGAGCCTGCGCGCCGTGTACTGGCGCGCACAATTGAAACACACGTTGAGGATATGCTGGAAGACTCAACGGTTGCCACTATGGCCTTAATTGACTCTTTGTCTACAGCAGGTATCGAAGCGCCTGACTTTGTTATGTGCATTAACGAAATGCCTGATCAGGACGGTGTGCTAAATGTCCACGCTTGCACAAATGTGGTGAATGACGAGGTGCCTGAAACACGATTATTGGTACTTGATGCCACTCCGGTAGCATGGTGTCTGCATCAGGGAGCCTATGAAGAGCTGGGATTGGCTTACCATGCTGTATTCGCGGCAATTCAGGTACACGGCCACGAACAGGATGGTCCCATGCGCGAGGTATACCTGAATGATCCTGCAGACACACCGGTCGAGCAACTACTGACGGAAGTTATTGTTCCGATCGGCTAAATCAAGGATGCAATAGTGATCTGTGCTACTGCGAAGTCACGCGCCAGGTTTCAAAACAACTTCTATGTTACCTGTCCATCTGCTGCGGGTTTATCCAAACTCTGTCTTAAAACCACCACAGTCCAGCCCGCTTTTGGCGAGAACTGCTCGGCCGCTCCGTATATATGTAATTTTCGCGCTTTGCTGATCGCAAACATTTTAAGGTCATCATCACGGATGCTATCTTGTGCTACATCATCTTCTTTTGTATCTGCTTCTGGTAACGTAATGTGGTGCACGTCCCCCGACTTAACCAATCTTTTTAGCCGCGAGTAATTTAACGTTTCATCAAATAAGGCATTGCCTCTGTGGCGATTGGCTATATCAAAGCGTTCAAAAACATCATCGTCAGAGGCCGACTCCAACGTAAAAACCGAGTTAGATCCAAACTCAGATCGAAAATGTATGCCGGCTAATGCGTTGGCATCTTTGTTTGTCGACAGTGCCAGTAGTTTACCGATACCCTGAAGATCAAGGTTTTCTTCGGCGTGCCCTGATGCCGGGTTGCCATGGTAGGCTTCAAAACCGGATTGTCGTGCTCGTCTGACGCTGCTCCAAGATGTATCAGAGTATTGTACTTTAATGTTTTGCTCTCGCAGTGCGGTGCCAATGGCCAAAGCCATGCCGTTAACGCCATGGATGAGCACGCCATTAGGCTCGGGGTTACTGATGCCAAGACTATCTGCTAATCGTTTAGCGGTGAAACTTTGAATAACCACCGTGCCAATGATTAAACTGAATGTCAGTGGCACCAAGTATTCGGTTTGTGGTACGCCAACTTCTTCTAGCCGTAGTGCAAACAGTGACGATACAGCAGCAGCCACAATACCTCGTGGTGCTATCCAGGCAAGAAACAGTCGCTCACGATTGTTGAGTTCGCTTTCCAATGTACATACCCAGACATTAATGGGCCGAATAATAAATTGCGCAATGAGAATCATCAACAACACACCGCCAAGGAAAAACGGCAAGTTGCTTAAGTCGACTCTTGCGGCTAATAATATAAATAAGGTTGAAATCAATAAAACCGTTAGGTCTTCCTTGAAATGCAGTATTTCGTGTATGTGCAATCCACGTGCATTGGCGAGCCATACACCCATGACTATCACAGCTAACAGACCCGATTCGTGTTGCACTGATTCAGACAGAGCAAACACGATAATCACAAACATCAGTGTCAGTACGTTTTTAAGAAAATCGGGTATCAGATATCGGCGTAAAGCCACTTCGGCAGCGTAGCCAGCGGCAACACCCAACAATAAACCAGTGCCAACCAGTTTGGCCAGGATAATGGCGATTTTAGTGGCAGCCAATCCCGGTTGACCCAGTAACACATACTCGAAAACCAGTAACGCCAGGAATACGCCAACCGGATCAATAAGAATGCCTTCCCAATGCAATAAGTGACCAATCTTGTCGGAAGGACGAACAGTACGCAGCAAAGGTTTGATCACAGTGGGTCCGCTGACCACTGCAATTGAGCCAAACACAAACGATATCTGCCAGGACAGGGAAAACACAAAATGCACGGTCACGGTTAGCAGTAACCATGTGATTAGCACGCCAACACTGATTAACCGAGTGACAACCTTCCCGTGGCCTTTGATATCCGACAGGTTTAAGGTTAAACCGCCCTCAAATAAAATGATGGCGACCGCTACCGAAACAAACGGGAATAACGCATCGCCCAATGACTCTGTCGGGTCGAAGATGCCCAGTATGGGACCGACAAGCAGCCCGGCCGTCAGCAGAAAAACAATCGAAGGTTGTTTAAGTCGCCACGCTAACCATTGGCAAATGGCGCACAGACCGGCGAGCAGGGCAATGGTCAGTAGAGGAGAGTCTTGCATCTTGTAACGTGTCTTGTCATGTAGCCTGATTCACGTAGCCTAATACACCAATACCAACGACAGCAACTAACGTCTACATTTGTTGCAGTTAATGCTGATCGCTTAGCCACTGAAAAGTGGACTTGATATGGTCGGTACTGAGGGTTTGCGTTTTAGGTGTCTCTGCTTCAAGTACACTTGGTTCTTCAAGTACACCAAGCTCTTTAAGCATGGCGACCTGAGTCAAACCCAACAAGTCTATATCGCTTTGCACGGTATGGCTTTGTAACGAATCAAACCACAACGTGCAACCCAGTGCATTTAACAGTTGCCATACCCTGATGTCTTGACCTTCAGCCATTGAGCCTTCGGTTGTCGACAAATGCGCTTTCATCGCTATAAGCATAGCCTGCGCATCGGCTGATGTGCACGCCTCTCCCGCAGCTTTTACAATTTGCTCAATAGCTTGAGATTCACGTTCCACCGCCGGGGTTGAATCGGTTTCTGCAACGGAACAGTATTGCATGATCAGATAGGCTAAAGCATCAGCGTCGCGTTTGATCAGTTCGCTGGCATCATTTTCCATCCATGCGAATAAATGAGCATCCTGCGCGATGGCCAGGTTTGCTGCCCGAACCAACCCCGAACGTAAGCGCAATTCATCTTCGTCGCTGTACATGCCGGTGTTAACCAGGCAAATGATGGTTTGCTGCTGATCGGCCTGCAGTAACTGATGTAAATTTAATTGATCATCAAGGTTGTCAGGAATGTAAATAATCGTTTTGTCGTCGCTATAGGCAGCCTGCATGGCATTAAGCAGGGCTTGTGGCCCAATCACTATTGCACATTGTTGCAACGAGCTGAGCTCGGTTTGCGGTTTTTTCGATGAGCCTAATTCAACAGTGTGAAGATCAATCAGGTCGTCAATGTGATAGCAGTAGGTCTGGATACTCAGCATCAGATCAGGGTGTTGCTCCTGTGTGCGCTCGTCAATAATGACCGAAAGTGGCTGAGGCCGGTGCACGGCCACACTGTCTATGATGTCCCGCAAAGCGTCATTATCGAGTAAAAACGGTGAAGAATTGAAATACACGGGTAGCTTGTTAGCGCTGGCTGCGTCCGCAAGCGTCATCACTTCGACAGCATTGACCCCCTGATCGTGAGATGTGTCAGATAAATTGACGTTTGCGTTGGATTGAGGTGCCATATCGTCCTCTCTAGATCACTTTTGACTGCGCTGAGGGCGATTGAAATGATATATTCATGCCACCGATGCAATGAAGAAGCGAAATCGAATGACAATTGTTTATGCGCTCCTGATGGTGGTTATGCTGGTCTTTGCTGGACTGCAGTACAACGACGACGACGGAATCTATTGGGCGATCATTTATCTGGTTCCCGCCATGGCCCTGGGGCTGGCGGCATTCGTGCCACACAGATTCACAACTTTACTGGGACGCATACTGCTGTTTTGTGCCATTGTCATTCTGGCTTTCGGGGTTTACGTCTATTGGCCCTCCGGCCTGGATACAACACCAGTGTCTCAATGGTGGGGCAAAGAGTCCATTGTTGAGGGATTCGGCGTGGCTATTGCCTATCTGTTTACCTGTATCACCATACCATTGGCGTTCAGAACATCAACGCGCCGGCTGCGTAAAAAAGGCAATGGTTAGGTTAGCAAGCGTGCTTAATTAACACGGACCCACAGGTCAACAGGACACATTTTGGATTCTTCAAAACCGCGCTTCGGAATCATCATTTCGATGTTTCCCGAGCTGCATGAGACCTTCATTCTGCGCGAACTTGTGGCGCTGGAAAAGCGTGGCCTGCAGTTTGATATTTTCAGTCTGCAGTTTCCGCGCGACCCCATTACTATCGATGATGCTATTCGTCTCAGTGAAGAACGCACAAGCTATGAAAAGCTGATTACCATTGCCACGCTTAAGGCGTTTTTTGTCACCCTGTTGACCCGGCCAGTCAAAACGATTAAGGCAATTGCCAAGGTGATCTGGCACGGTCGTGACAGGCCCATGGACATCGTTAAAAATCTGGCCATATTGCCTTTGACTCTGCGGTTTTATCAATTGGGTTCAGCGCGGGGCATTGAGCATTGGCATGGGCACTGGGCTAACATCCCGACCACTGCCTGCTGGTTTTTACAACAGATACACGGTGTCACCTGGTCAGCTGCCATTCATGGTGAAGATATATTTTCACCCAATCGATTTTTAAGTTACAAACTCGACGATGCTGCATTCAGTGTGGTCTGCAGCGGTTATTTTTGTAACCACCTGCAAAACCAACTGGATTTAAAACAGCCTGAAGATGTCCACCTAAATTATCACGGCCTGGACCCTAGGGTCATGGAGCGCTCAAGTGAGCGTACCTTCAACGAGCGCAGCGAAAACCAGAAGCTTAAGCTCGTTAGTATTGGCAGGCTTGTGCCAACGAAAGGGCACGACGTACTGATTAAGGCGTGTGGATTGTTACGTCGGCAATACAATATTGACTTCGAACTGCAACTTATTGGTTCTGGTCCAATAGACACCGAGTTGCATGCGCTGGCTCGCAGTGAATCTGTGGAAGACGCCGTTGTGTTTCGTGGTGGCCTGGCATTTGAAGACGTGCTCTCCACGCTTGAGCAAGCCGATATGTTTTGTCTGGCACCGCGCTTAATACCGGGGCACCCACCCGATGGTATTCCCAATGTCATCGCAGAAGCGATGGCGCTGCGCGTACCGGTGGTCAGCACGCGGGTCAGTGCGATACCCGAACTACTGGAGTCAGGGAAAACCGGGCAACTGGTTGAGGTTGATGATGTGGAAGGGTTTGCTGCAGCCATTGCAGCCGTTGCGCAAGACCTTGAGCTTGCCCAGTCAATCAGTGAAAACGGATTCACTAAAGTCGGCCAGCTATTTGATCAGCAGAAAAACATCGATGAGCTGATTGATTTATTCAACCGTTATGTGCCTGGTAAAGTCACGTAGCAATCAGCTTTGTTTTTTAAGTGGCTATTTTTGTGAATTCAGCAAACGACAAAACCATCGTTTTTTGCATTGAGGCGCTCACTGTGGGTGGTGCTGAGCAAATGCTGGTGGCCATGGCCAATCAGTTTATTGCCAAATCTTGGCACGTCCACATGGTGTGTTTAACCAAAGAGGGCGAATTAGCACAGAAGCTCCATACCGATGTGCATTTACACGTACTCAACAAAAATCCCGGTGCGGATTTACGCTTACCACGTCGCCTGCGAGCGTTAATTCAAGGCATCAACCCCACCGCGGTAAACAGTCACCTGTGGACAGCTAACTTGTGGACGCGCCTAAGTTTACTGCGAAGTGGTATTCCGGTTGTGGTGACTGAACACAGTCGTGATACATGGAAACCGGCGCACTATAAAACCCTGGATAGGTTACTGGCCAAATCAACCAGAAAGTTAGTCGCTGTATCTAACGACACGGCAGACTTTTACACCCAAGATATCGGTATTGCGCAAAACCTGGTGTGTGTGATTAATAACGGGGTAGACACACAACGCTATGCCGCTGGTGATGGTGCAGCGTTACGAGCACAATGGGCGCCTAACAACGAGACGCTGATTGGTACTGTGGGCAGAATGGTCAGTGCGAAAAATCATAACCGGTTGCTGGAGATGGTGGATGCATTGAAAACCAGGCTGGATAACTTCAAAGTGATTTTGGTTGGCGATGGAGAACTAAAGCCAGACATAGAAGCAGCCGTTGAAAACAAACAGCTTCAAGATCATGTTGTCCTTGCAGGCGCACGATCAGACATACCAGATGTATTATCAGCGCTGGATGTGTTTGTGTTGTCATCCGACAGAGAAGGGCACCCGCTTACCGCGCTGGAAGCACAGGCAGCCGGAACCCCGGTTGTTTTGACCAAAGCGGGTGGTTCAGCTGATGCCATTGCGATTAAAGACAATCAGTTTGGCGGCATACTGGTTGAAAAAGACCCGCTGGCACTGGCTGATGCAGTTGAAAAAATACTCTCCAACCCCGAGCTATTGAGCAGTATGTCAGCGTTTGCGCAATCTTATGCACTGGCGCACTTCGATATGCAGCACATGGTTGATCAATACGAGCAGTTGTTTACGGCCGATACTTAAAGCTGACCAAGGCGCTTTATAGCCAGGTATCTTGTAATTAAATCGGCCGATAAATCACGCGGCGCCACATCAATAAGCTTTGCACCGCTTGCTGTGGCAAGTTTATGCTGCCTGACTCGTTCCAGTCGATAATTTTCAGCGCTAAGCCACAGTAAGGCTTCTTCGGTGTTCGTGGGTTCACTTTTTATCGCCGCATCCAAATCTGATTCGCGAAGGTCTGCCATAAGCACCAGGTGTTTGCCTTTTAATCGCTGTAGCGCACGTAATGCAGATTGTCCGTCTTCGTTACGCAAGTTGGTAATAAGAATAACCAATGCCCGGCGTCGCAGCCTAACAGCAAGTGCTTCAACCGCTTGCACATAGTCGGGTAATTCACGCGTGGCTTCCAAATCATAGAGACCGTCCATAAGGCGACGTGCTGCACGCATGCCTTTGGCAGGTGGTATCCAGCGATCAACACCACCAAAGGTCATGATGCCTGTAGCATCACCTTGTTGTAGTGCAACATGAGACAGCAATACCACTGCATTTAATGTGTCGTCCATGTGCGATGAGCGCTCGTCCTGATGTCGCATGCGCATACTGCAATCCAGTAAAAACACAATTTGCTGATCACGCTCTTGTGCGTACTCTCTGGCGATCAGTTTTTGCATTCTGGCGGTTGCTTTCCAGTCAATCTGCCTTAAGCTGTCACCTTCGCGGTATTCGCGTAGCTGATGAAAGTCGCTTCCCTCGCCGGGGCGTGGCAAGCGGCGAACACCCATGTTGTCCAGATTCCGCTTGCTGAGTAATAAACCGAATAGCTTGCTGTTTTTAAAATTCGGGTAAACCTTAACGCTGCTTTTACACGGTAAAACACTTTGCCGATACCACAGACCCAAGACGGTGGACACCTGGGTGTCTATACCGGTGAAGTTCATTTGGCCACGAACTTTCGCCATGCTCTCATAATTTATGCGTGTGGTTTCTCGAGCCGGTAAGCTCAGTTTTCGAGGAAGCCCTCGAACCTGACACAACTGTGGGTGCAAGTCATGAACCATCAGATTCACGTTTTTTTTGCTGGTGTTGCTTATGTTAAGACCCACGTCGTTCCACTGTCCGTGTGACAGTACGTTTCGTATGCTTCGAGTACCTGCTAGTTTTATATTGCGCACGCTAAGCCAATCGAACACCGTCAGCAACAGTAACGCTGCAGGCAGAATAAGCCATGGTACGAACAGGGCCGAGTTATAAGCCAGCGGTAGCGCGCTTGCTGCCAATAAAACGCCAAGCCAAAGTAGACGCGGGGTGGGTATCACGTTCTTGGTGCTTCGACCGTGGTTAATAAATTATTGATCACGTCATCCGGTGAATAGCCTTCAATCTCCAGATCGGGGGTTAACTGCACGCGATGCCGCAGTACAGCTGTGGCTATGTGCTTGACATTGTCTGGTGTCACAAACTCGTTGCCGTGCAACAAAGCATGGGCGCGTGCTACACGCAATAAAGCAATGGAGCCACGTGGGCCTGCACCAATGTCGATGCCACTCCAGTCGCGGGTCGCGGTGACGATCTTAACCACATACTCCTGAACAGCAGGGTCTACTGTAATAAAACTGGCAGCGCGTTGAATCGCGACCAGATCATCGACACTGATTACCGCCTGCAAACCACTTAAATCCAGTTGATTAGCAATACTTTCGTGGGTGATTTTTTGCAGCATCCGCAGTTCTTCAGCTGCGGTGGGGTAGTCAATGAGAACTTTGCATAAAAAGCGATCCAGCTGCGCTTGTGGAAGCGGGTAAGTGCCTTCCTGCTCAATCGGGTTTTGCGTTGCTATGACAATAAAGGGTTGTGGCAATGCACGCGTTTCCCCTTCAATGCTCACCTGTTGCTCTTGCATGGCCTCCAACAAAGCCGATTGAGTTTTAGCGGGGGCGCGGTTAATTTCGTCTGCTACCACAACGTTGGCAAAAACGGGCCCCTCGCGAACAGTAAACGATTGCTGTTCGTTGTCGAACATAGCGTGACCCACTATGTCACTGGGCATAAGGTCTGGCGTAAACTGAATACGCACATCACTGGCTTGCGCTGAAAAAGCCAGACACCGCGCTAACAGTGTTTTAGCTAATCCAGGAACGCCTTCAATGAGCACATGCCCACCTGCTGCTATGGCGATTAACAATTCATCAATGGTTTTTTCCTGACCAATAACCACCTGGCCAAAATTGGTTTTGAGTTTATTAAGATTGTGGTGGGCCGTGGCAAACGAATTTGGGTCAGTCATGGGCACAGTTTACTCGGTTGGGTTTTGTTGCTTGAATAACTTCTGATGATTTATCTTTTGTAGCGCTCGGCTGGCATGCAGTATGTTTGCATCCCCGGCTGTGTGAGCAAACAGTATTTTTTCAGCTTCTATGGTGGAGCATTTCAGTAATTTGCTGGCCTGCTTTATGATGTCGGCACGATCTTCGTTGTTGTAATCTGCACCGCTTGGTTTTTTTTCACGCAGCTTGCCTTGTTTGCGGACAAGTTTTTCCTGGGTGCTCTGTTGCACGTTCGCCACCACGTCTGGTGTGTGTTTATGGCGATACCAATATTCGCCGCGCGCTTGTAGGTGTGCCATCAAGTTATTATTGATTGGAGGAAGCTCGTGCTCTACGGGACCCAGACGACTGGATGCCCATCGCAGAAAGCCTGCCAGCACCAGCCCGGCCAGTAATATACTGACGGTGAATTTACTCCACAGTAATTTGAATAAACCAGGTTTGCCGGCGGGTTGATAAACCACCATCATCGTGTTGGACTTTGCTGGCTGTGTTAACCATAAAAGCGCATAGGCCTGATCGACGTGTTCGAGCTGCTCGTTGCGAAACAACGCGGGGTCAGAGTAAATAGTAAAGTACCCTTTACCCATTGACTTATGTATTAACGCCGGAGAGTCAATAAGCGTTTTTACCGCGTCGCTATGTGTAAAACTGTTAACAAAATAAGGTGCGTCGTTTGACGACAAGGCCAAATCATCGGGGAAATCCTTATCGTTTAGACTCAGGTAAAATACATTTTCATTATTTTGTTTTTCGAGCTGATTTTCCAGTAATTGGATATTCTCGAGTGTGTTTACGCCAAATTGCTGCAATAGTTCATTGGCTACATTAGTCTCCTCAAACGCGTATGCACCAACTGGGCTTGTCAGTAATATACCGCCTGAGTGTATCCACCTTACTAATGATTCTACCTCCCGAACATCTGTTAATTCGTTTATATCATCAAGTAGTAAAATCCCGGTGTCGCTAATATTCAGATTGGTTAGTACACCTCGATTCTGTGCAACTGAGGTTGCGAAGCCGTGTTTTTCTAAAAAGCGGCTGGCTGCCAGATACGGATTTTTTCTAGCCTCAGTACTTTGGGATTCAAAATACGCTTGTTCCTCGAACTCAACTGTCTTATACAGACCATAGGCTCCGGCAGCGATGGCGACCATGAGTAAAATGGGCAGTATGGGAATTTGACGATTCATACCCTTGGCGACCCACCAAATGCATCGCGCCAATCATCAATAAGTAATTTAATTTGTTGCTCATCCTGAGGCTGATTGGCGTAGGCTTCCTGTTGCCATAGATTCATCAGGGCCGAGAATGTTGTTGTTTGATTTGCATTTGCAACCTCAGACACGCTTGCCTGACAATCGGACTCAGTGGCACCGCTGGTAATTTTCAGATTGTACTCGGTCATAATGGCGCGCAATGCACCCCTAAACAGCACACTCAAGGCTTGTCGACGCTCGCCTTGCTGCAAGAACCTTTGTGCTGTGGCCACAATATCGTGTGGTAAATCTTGAGTGAGCGGGTGACTTTTTGCACCTTCTTTGTCGCGGCTGCCGCGCTGCAGCGCATGGCTTGATTTCGATGTTGGGCGCTTAAATTTAAACAGGGTGTAAATCAGCAGCGACACGAACAAAATGGCAGCACCCCAAATCAGTATTCTTAACGCACCAGCAACTGAGCTTGTAATATCGGTGAGCCACTGGATAAAACTGGGGTCAAGTTTTTCCTCTTGTTGTTCTTCTTTTTCAACATTAAATTTTGGTACTTTACGCGTCTTCATGACACCAAAGTCATCAGAAGACATAACCTCAATAACACTCGTCTCAACGTCGGGTTTTGACGGCAAGTATTGCGCTCGGTCCTCAGCCATGGCTTTTTCACCCGGTAACACACACAACAAGCAAATCAGTGTGCCTGTCAGAGCGCTGCGCGTTCTGGGTGTTATGTTTCGAAACCGGTGCTCAATGTCCCAGGCTTCTAAATGCATGCGTCGATTGATGTAAATCATAAAACCGGCCGCTACATAGAATGGTGCAACCAGCGCACCGGCAATAACAGATGAGAAAGAAGCGGCAATGAAGTAGGGGTCATATTCTGCCGTTTCAGCACTGGTGAGAAAACGGATCCAATTAAACTGACTGACAATATCGGGGAAGAATAAATAAGCAACAATCGCGATAACGGCATAGGTCAAGAAGACTTCAATGTGCAAACACACGGTCATAAGCAAGTAGTGTCTTGTGGTGACCATGGTCATCGTTTCTATTCGAGCAGAGCGCAGCTTTAGCGGTAGTTTTTCTAAAAAAACCACACCATAAGACATAGATCGCTTGCCGCTAAATCGGGCATAGGTTAAATAGGTTTTGCATAATAACCAAAAATGTTTAAAGGTTAGTTTTAGCGCTTCTTTTTTGGCGATAGGCTCGCTGAACAAGGCGCGCGATAAATAAAAATGTATTGGCAGTTCGTACAGTGGTTTTAGCCACCACCAAAAAAATATCATTAACGACCAGCCAAGCCAGTATTGGATGGCTGCAGTCAACAGGAAAACCGGGACTGCAAAACAAAGCCAAAGCACACTCAATGAGATGAAGTGCATTCTGGCCAGAGTGAATCCAGCATCCATTGCTTGCCAGGCTGTGCGAGGCCTGGGCAGAACGGCCAGGTTTCTGACATCAGCCATGGTGTTTTTTGCCTCGACCCGAAAGCGCAAGGTAGGCAATAGTTAGCACCCACAAAGCCACACCCACGATAATCTTTATTTTAAAGGGCATATTATTAGCGGACCAATAAGCTTCTATAAAAGCGGCGAACAAGGTCATAAGTCCGGCGCCAATTATAATAGGCACTGCATTTTTAGCGGCCCGGGTTAAGGCCAGGCGTCGAGTTTGCCTGCCCGGTTTTATCAGTGCCATGCCCAGCATGAGTCCTGCCGTTCCGCTGATACACAAAGCGATTAGTTCAGGTGCGCTGTGCCCGGCAACAAAACCCCAAAAGGTTTCGTTATAGCCAAGCGCTGTTAAGTGCCCGGCTGCCGCGCCAATGTGAATGCCATTAAACACCAGGAAAAACACACTGCCGACGCAGTACATGATACCGCTGGCAAACACACGAAAGTCGATGCCAATGTTATTGGCAATGTAATACCCGAACATATACAGATTGGTTTGAGATTCCAGGCCTGCTGGCCTGATTGAATCGTTGGCAGGGTCATACATCTGTTCCAACATAAAGCGTTGTCTTGCCCCCATAAACAAGTCGGCAAAATCCACTGAATAAGCTGCAAGCACACCGCAAACCAGTGTTGGAACAAAAAACAGTAAACTGGCCACGGTCAGTAATTTGTATTGCGCTCTTAACGCTGAGGCAAAGCCGCCGCCAAAAAACTGCATCATTTTTTCTAACACATGAGCCCGATGCTTGTATAGTTGATGATGTGCGCGAACAATCAGATCGTGCAGGCGGTTGGTTAGCGCATGACTATAACCACGACTTAATGCCAGCGAGTGCTGCTGACACAGTGCTGCGTATAAGGTGGGTAAGTCAATGTTATCGGATGCGCGTTTGTGCCACAGGCGTCGTGATTCAAGTTTTTGTAAAGCGCTGTCAAGACGCTGCCAATCCTTTTCGTATTGTTGCTCAAATACCTGCTGATTGAGCATCTGATTGTCCTCGCAGTATCCACTGGGCCCAACTTTTTAGTGTGTGTACTGGGTCTTCATTGTCTTCTATAAGGTGACTGAGCACGCTGGCAAGCTCCATTTGTCGCTCGGCTGACAAGTTGCTGCTGCGCTCGGCAAAATCAACGATGGATTGACGTTGTTCGCGGCTTAACCATTCGGGTGGAGGGGAGCTGACTTGGTGCGAGAATGTAGAGGGCGTGGCAGCCTGATCTCGATAAATGACCAACGTACCGGCCGCCAAGTCTCCCAGTCTTCTAAAGCGATTGTCGAACATCATACAAGTTAAGCCAACCATATAAAAAAATGGCAGGCTGTCGACAACCCGTAAAAAATTTCTAATCAGTGCACCGGATAAAGTGATTGGGGTGGCATTGTCGTGTACTACCCACAAGCCGAATGCTTTTTTGCCCGGCGTTGTGCCAGTCATTGCTTCAAATGCCGTGGAGTAAAACCAGTTCAAAAGGAACTGCGCAATCAAAAAAATGCCAAAAAATGCATAGCCATTGTCCGCACCGTCGGCTGTTCCGCCCGCAATCATGCCAAGGATAAACAGAATCACTGTGCGTATTGTGCCGTCTATCAGCCAGGCCATCCCTCGGATGACCGGGCCGGCAACGGCAATTTGTAACAGTGCACCCTCAGGCGTTTCCACTGTGTGGAGCGTGTCTACCGCTTTGCTAATGGGCATACATCCGGTTGACTGACATCCAGTGGATTAACCAGTAGCCGCGTTAATTAGGCATTGGTAATCCGGCCATGCCGGTCATCATGGCAGCGCCTCCGGCAATACCGGCCACAATAGCGATGACGAAGAACAGGATATATAAAATACCCAGTACCTTTTCCCAGCCGCGAGTGGTACGTGGTGCGCCGAAACGATTGGCGTGTTTATGACCGGGCCAGAGCATGATGTAAAGGCTACCAATAAACACAACAATATTAACGATAGGAATAAATGAGCCAACGAATACCAGCAATGACCACCAGCCGCTGTGATTTCTGTCGTGTAGGCGCTTTATCATCAAACACACGGTGACGTATATGAAGGCGATAAATAAAGCGAGACCAATCAGCATCAATACGATCAGTAGGGGACTGGGACTGGAGAAGTCATCGCCTTGCATCATGCTGGTGATACCATCAGGACCACCCAAAATGAATGTAGCAATTGTCCCCAACACACCAAGAACAACGAAGAAAACCAGCAAGGCCGCAAATAGCTGACCAAGGTATGACAACACCGACAGACGGCCCCTGGCTGACCATGTTGAAGTTTGAATAGTGGCAGCGCTGGCGCTGTTATCCAGGTTCGCCGATGGGGCTGCGTAGGGGTCGTTACTCATGATTTTTTACTCCTTAAAATCTTTGCTGTGTTTTCACGTTAGTTTGCAACATTAATCGTAGCTTATATTCACGTCGAAAACATACCCGTTTCAGTGCATTGTGGGCATATACTGCTCATATGACTTCTTATACCGAATTAAGCCAGCGTATCGAATCGATCATTTCAGAAACGCAGCCGGGTGGTCGAAAACTGATCGCAATAGCCGGTCCGCCAGCCTCGGGCAAAAGCACGCTGCAGGCTCAATTAGTAGAGAATTTGCAAAAACAGCATGGCGAAAACCGAGTCGTGGGTATTCCAATGGACGGGTTTCATCTTGATAATGTTCAGCTTGATCGTTCGGGTTTGCGGCCCAGAAAAGGGGCACCACACACGTTTGATCTTGGTGGTCTGCGCTCACTGCTGATTCGATTAAACACCCGGGAATCACCGGTCTATGCCCCCGAATTTGATCGTGCCAGCGATTTGTCGCGAAATTGCGCTATAAAGATTGGTAGTGAGCACGATGTCGTGTTGATTGAAGGTAATTATTTGTTGCTCGATGAACCGGGTTGGCAAGATCTTCATCAATACTTTGATTTTACGGTTCGCATAGATGTACCTATGCAGACACTAAAAGAACGCCTGGTCGAACGTTGGTTACACCATGGGCTCGATGAAGCCGCCGCGCTCACGCGAGCGTTGCAAAACGATATACCTAATGCTGAATTGGTGTTATCAAAGTCTACAGACGCCGATTTTGTTTACCGCCCCGAGAGTCTAAAATGAGTTTAAGTTCAATCACAGTTGGATGGCGAGAGTGGGCGGTTTTGCCTGAGCTTGGCATACCAGCTGTAAAAGTGAAAGTGGATACGGGCGCAAGAACGTCTGCCTTGCATGCAATCGACATTGTCAGAGAAAAAGTGGATGGCCTTGATGTCGTGAGCTTCACCGTTCAGCCTGTGCAGCGCAATAAAACCGTGACCATACGAGCGCAAGCGCCACTGGTTGATATCAGGTCAGTATCAGACTCTGGTGGACACACGGAAAGTCGTTACGTTATCAGCTCTAAATTGATTCTGGGAAATCTTGAAAGAGACATAGACATAACCCTGACCGAGCGCAACAGCATGTTATTCAGAATGCTGATAGGGCGAACGGCATTGGCTGAAGGTGTTGTGGTTGACCCTGCTGCATCGTTTTTATGCGGGCGTAAGTCAACACGTCTTATTTACTCATCCAACAATGAGACAGGATCATGAAAATTGCTCTGCTTTCACGAAACCGATCTTTATATTCGTCACGTCGAATCATTGAAGCTGCCGAAACGCGCGGTCATGAAGTACAAGTAATCGATGTGCTGCGTTGTTACATGAATATTGTGTCGCGTAATCCCAGTGTGCATCTGGAAGGGCAGCAACTCACAGACTTTGATGCGGTTATTCCCAGAATCGGCGCATCGGTTACATCCTATGGTACGGCTGTTATTCGACAATTTGAGGTTATGGGTGTCTACACACTGATTGAATCCGTGGCTTTGGCTCGATCGCGCGATAAGCTTCGTTCTTTACAGCTGCTATCGCGAAAGGGAATTGGCTTACCGGTGACCGGTTTTGCCAACAAGCCCGGCGATACTAAAGACCTTGTCAAAATGGTCGGCGGTGCACCACTGGTTATTAAGCTTTTAGAAGGTACACAGGGTATTGGCGTCGTGTTAGCCGAAACATCAAAAGCGGCAGAAAGTGTCATTGAGGCTTTTATGGGTTTAAAAGCCAACATATTAGTGCAGGAATTTATTGAAGAAGCAGGGGGCTCTGATATTCGTTGTCTGGTTGTTGGCGGTAAGGTAGTGGCCGCTATGCGCCGACAAGCACCAGAAGGTGAGTTCAGATCAAACCTGCATCGTGGTGGTTCTGCAAGCCTGGTTAAAATCTCTCCCGAAGAACGGCAAACAGCCGTCAGCGCTGCAAAAATATTGGGCCTTTCAGTGGCCGGTGTTGACTTGCTTCGCTCTGATCGCGGCCCCTTAGTGATGGAAGTCAATAGCTCTCCAGGTCTTGAGGGAATAGAAGCGGCCAGCGGTAAAGACGTGGCCGGCATCATCATTGAACAACTAGAAAAAAATGCACGTTTGGGAAGCACAAAAACACGCGGGAAAGGCTAGTGATCGAAGCGCTTAAAAAGAATGAAGCTATTACCATAGCGGGAGTGACGGTTGCGCCGGGTAAACGTCAGTACATTGATTTGCCTTTGCCGCCCATGTACACGCACACATCGGTGTCCATGCCTGTGCATGTGATTAACGGTCGCAATGCTGGCCCTACATTATTTGTTAGTGCAGCCATTCACGGAGATGAGATAAACGGCATCGAAATTATTCGGCGGCTACTGGGAACCAAAACACTTAACCGACTCAATGGCACGCTGGTGGCAGTGCCTGTAGTCAATGTGTATGGCTTTTTTTCGCAGTCGCGCTATTTGCCCGATCGGCGTGATTTAAACCGATCGTTTCCAGGTTCTGATCGCGGCACCATGGCGTCGCGCCTGGCAGAAACTTTCATGAGTGAGATCATTGAAAAATGCACTCACGGTATCGACTTTCACACAGCGGCAGCCGGGCGTGCAAACTTACCGCAAATTCGCTGTGATTTAGATGCCAGTGAAGAACTGCTGCCTTTAGCCAAGGCATTTGCACCACCAGTGATTCTTGATGCGCAAACCCGAGCTGGCACACTGCGCGCGGCCGTGGGTGAAAAACCTGTTTTACTTTACGAAGCGGGTGAGGCCTTGCGATTTGACGAGCTTGCTATACGTGCAGGCGTTAAAGGTTCGTTACGGGTTATGCGTTATTTGAAAATGCTACCACCGTCAAAGTCAGACGGAAAAGTCAAATCCACGATTGCTAACGACAGCGTCTGGATGCGAGCCCCACAAAGTGGCATTGTTCGCTCACGCTTACAGTTGGGTGCCATAGTGAAGCGTGGTGAATCGTTAGGGTCGGTATCAGACCCGTTTGGTGAGGCGCAGCAAGAAGTCATTAGTCAGGTATCGGGCGTGTTGGTTGGGCGAACCACCATGCCATTGGTGCATGAAGGCGAAGCCTTGTTTCATGTTGCGTGCTTGTCTTCAACCAAATCGGCAGCGCGTGTGGTCGATGAATTTCATCAGGAGTATGAGCAAGCGCAATTACGTCCCGTGCGCGATTTATGAGGCAGCCACCACCGTAATACGGCGGTTCTGCTTGCCCTTGTTCTCAATTTTTCGCACCAGCATGGCACCTATTTCTTTGGTGGATGCGACATGCGTGCCTCCGCAGGCCTGTAAATCAATACCGTCTATTTCAACCAAACGCACCGTACCTTGTGCATTACGCGGTGGCTTAACCGACATGGTGCGAACCAGCTCGGGCTGAGCATCAAACTCGGCATCTTCTATCCAACGGGTGCTGATTGCAGCGTCACTTTCTATGTGCGCGTTTAGCCTGGTAGTCAGTTCTTCTTTATCCAGCGGGTCTTTTAAATCGAAGTCTAATCGTGCACGATCAAGCTGTATTGAACCGCCATTGACCGGTGCATCAATGATGGCGCACAGTAAGTGTAAGCAGGTGTGAAAACGCATCAGCGAGTAGCGTCGTTCCCAATCCACTTCCAGAGTGACCTTGTCACCCACTGATAGAGTAGGTGATTCAATGATATGGATTTGCTCACCCGATTCGCGATCTTTTTGGGTATCGGTGATGGCAAGCTTGATGCCGTTGCCAAGTATCGCATGGCCGTGATCACCCAGTTGTCCACCGCCGTGGGGGTAACAGATACTTTGATCAAACTGCACGCCACGCTCATCGATGTGAGTGACCGTCGCCTCGCAGGTTTTAAGGTAGCTATTATCGCGGAATAGTTCTTTGGTGCTTAGGCTCATGTGGGTGTTCCTATGTGCTTATCGTGTGGTTGTTTTTTATCAGGAATAGAGCTTATCAAACCGGTATCAAAACAGGTTTCATTAAAGCGCTAGTTGTTTTTTTTGGATAGCCCCAACTTAATTTGCTCTGCAGCGGCCATTGCCGGCTCTGATGGTTTTTGCTGCAGTAACATGCCAATGCCGTAAGCATCAAGCGGTGGAAGTCCATCGCGCTCGGTTAATTCTACAATGTCGTCAACACAACATGAAACGGGAATAGGTGCAACAGCCAAGTCTGCACGCACCGCTGCACGTTGCCCTGAAATATGTGCGCTCATGAATGCCACACGATAATCGATACCGGCTTTTTCCAAACTGGAAATACCCGAGTAACGCCATGAGCAGCCTTCCTCCCACACAGATATAGGCAGCGGTCTTTTTTCGCACGATACACCGTTGCGCAGACCGGCCCAGGCAAGCCTTTCACTGAAGATGGCTTGCATGCCGTTTGGCAATTTTTTCTTTGGGTTAAAAGTTGCCAATGCCATATCCATAGAACCGCTCTTTACTTGTTCCATTAAAGCGTTTGTGGAGTCGACAACAACATCAACGGTCACGCAGCAGTGCGTTTGCGCGAAGCGCTGCAACAGTTCAGGCAGCATTCTCTCGGCAATATCATTGGTGGCACCGATTTGCACAACTCCAGCAACCTCTGGCTGAGTAAATTGCTTCACCATTTGATTGTTCAGCGCTAATAAGCGCCGACCGTGCTCGAGAATCATCTGGCCTTCTGGGGTGGGTGTAACCGACCGAGAGTCACGCCTGAAAACAGGTCGGCCCAGCATTTCTTCAACACGTTTCACCTGCATTGACACGGCAGAAGGCGTTCGAAAGAGTATTTCAGCGGCGCTGGAAAAATTGCCGGTTTCGGCAATGGCCACGATTGTCTTCAGCAAGTCGAGTTCGAGCAGTGGTAACTGGTTGTTTTGCATCGGATTATTCATCGAACCCTCTATCTATCAAATATTTTGATAAATACTATCATATCTTTTCGTTTGATTGAAACGATTGATGGTCGCAAAGTCTACCTGCGGCCTAAAAACGGACCCGCAGAACGCGCTGGTGATGATCTTGCGCAGCGTAGCTAACCAACAACACAAGGTGAATATGATGAGCACACAATGCACAACACCCAATTGCTTAGAGTTACCAGAATCGATAGATGCAAAGCACAGCAGTGTTCGCGGCGTGCAATTAAAGGCGACGAATGCCAACGTTTTTTCACTGGCACACAGATGGTTGTCCAGCGCTAAAGAGTTTGTAACAAAGCGCTATGATCAATACATGGACCGATTGGCTTTTCAACAATTGCTAAAATTGGATGAGCATATGTTAAAAGATATAGGCGTCACGCGTGCTGATGTTATCTATGCCAATAATCTACCCGTGTCGGTGGATGCAGCAAAGGAGATAGAATGCATTGCGAGGCGTAATAAGGTATGCCGATAACACGTATTATGCCGATAACACGAACAGAGAAACTCGAGACCTTTGCGACAAGGTCTCGGGTGTCTTGAACAGTCAGTCGTTATAAAGAACACTATGCGCTCAGAACAAATCAATTTTGTACGCACTTCCCAGCTAAGCATTGCTTACTATGAATTTGGTGATGCACATGGTTGGCCTTGTATTTTGAGCCATGGCTTTCCGTACGATGTACTGTGTTTCCAGGCTTGCATTGATTCGCTGGTTGATGCTAGCGCTTATGTGGTAGTGCCGTATCTTCGAGGATACGGGCCGACTCGTTTTTTGTCTGATAAAACATTGCGTTCAGGTGAGCAGGCTGCGCTCGCTAACGATCTTGTTGAATTAATGGATGCTTTACAGATTGATAGAGCGGTACTGGCAGGCTATGACTGGGGCGGGCGAGCATCGTGTATTGTTTCAGCACTTTGGCCAGAACGCGTTACCGCATTGGTCTCTGGCAATTCTTATAATATTCAAAACATACCTCAATCAATGCTACCTGCAACAGCTGCCGAAGAAGCCAGTTTTTGGTACCAGTATTATTTTCATTCAGAACGCGGTCGTCGTGGCTTAACTGACAATCGATATGAGATTGCACGCCTGCTTTGGCAAATGTGGTCACCAACATGGCAATTTAGCGACGCAGAATTTGAAGCAACAGCCAAGTCATTTAACAATAACGATTTTGTCGATGTTGTGATTCATTCCTACCGTCATCGTTTTGGTTTAGTAGCGGGTGATTCGGCTGTTGCGCATATCGAGGCTCAACTTGAACAACAACCGCGCATATCTGTGCCAGCGATTACGATCGATGGTAGTGTCGACGGGGTTGATAAGGGTACAGCGCATCATGCTCCTCAGTTCACCGGCCCTCATGAACACAGGGTGTTCGAGGATGCGGGGCATAATTTAGCGCAGGAAAAACCAAAGGCCTGGGTGCAGGCTATACTGGACGCATATTTGTTGTCGAAACTGTAGATCTTACTGAATTGATAACATTGACTTGCGTATTGGTAAAGTAATGACTCATTGCGCAAAACATCGAAATATTAGGACAGGCCAAAAATGCAACTAAGAGCGCTGGGTAACAGCAATATTCAAGCTTCAGTGATTGCCTTTGGTGCCTGGGCCATTGGAGGTTGGAAATGGGGTGGTACCGATGCAACCGCGGCAGTTAATGCCATTGATGCAGCCATTGGCGCTGATATTAATTTTATCGACACGGCTGCGGTCTACGGATTTGGTGTCTCAGAGGAAATAGTCGGCAAAGCGATTCAAAAGCACGCGCGTGACAAATTAATTATTGCAACCAAGTGCGGACTACGCTGGGACATGGAGTCAAAGCATCTACACGCAGAGTCAGAAGGCAAACGTATTTTTAGAACCCTGGCAGCTGATTCCATACAGTGGGAACTAGAGCAAAGCCTACGGCGTTTAAACACCGATTACATAGACTTATACCAAACTCACTGGCCCGATCCGCATGCCATGCAAGACGATGTCATGGAAACGCTGATTAAGCTAAAAAAGGCGGGAAAAATCAGAGCCATCGGTTTGTGTAATGCCAGCACAGACGACATAAGCACTGCGTGTGCCACTGGCCAGCTCGACGTAGACCAGGAACGTTATAGTTTGCTCGATCAGGAGCGTGCTCAAGACAACCTGCCATTGTGCAAATCGAACAAGCTGGCATTCCTGGCTTATTCGCCCATGGCGCAAGGACTGTTAACCGACAAACTTGATACGTCTCGCCAATATGGCGAAGGTGATTTAAGAATCGATAATCCACGATTCTCCAAACAAAACATTGCGACCATTTCCAAACTACTGGAGCCCGTTAAAGCGCTTGCCGCTGATCGAAGCCTGACCTTAGAGCAAGTCGTGCTGGCCTGGACACTGCAACAACCCGGATTAAGCCATGTATTGGTTGGTGCGCGAACTGCCGAGCAGGCCATCAATAATGCTAAGGCTGGCTCGGTTATTTTGAGTGCAGAAGAACTGCAACTGATAACCTCAGCGGCAAATCAATGGCAGGGTTTTGTTTGATGCTGGTTTATGGACAACACCGACTGCTTGCTTGTGTAGGTTGTTGCGAATCAAACCTGCACTAATGAAAGTTGCGCGAATGCGTGGTTAAATCGCCCAGCATCCAGCTGAGGTCTTCGATTTTTCTAGCCACTAAATGCACAACCTCTTGTTCGCGTTGCGTCTGACCAAACACGCTGACCATTTTTGCGCCTAAGACTTCCTGGCGAAAATTTTCAACCACTTGTTGCCACAGAATCACATTAACCGGGCCGTTTTCATCTTCTATGGTCATGAACATCACGCCATTAGCGCTACCGGGGCGTTGACGTACTTTTATAATACCGGCCAGTCGCGCCATTGCGCCGTTGGGCACAGCAGACCAGCTGGCCGAATCAATGATGCGCCGTTTGCCCAGTTTGTCTCGCAGTAAAGCCAGTGGGTGGCGGCCCAGCGTTAAGCCAGTGCTCATGTAGTCGGCAACAATGTTTTCGCCCTCGGTTGGTAAGGGCAGTGCTTGTGCGGGTTCTATAGCAGATGCATCTTCAAGCAGCTCGGGGAGTTGTTCAACGCCTAATAAGTCCCACTGCGCCTGATGCCGATCACCACTGATGTTTTCTAATGCACCGGCCACCGCCAGCGCTTGTTGATCGCCCTGATTAATACCACTGCGTCGAACCAGATCAGCAGCCGAGCTAAACTGAGCGCATTCTCTTGCAGCCAATACTTTATTGGCCCCGGTTTCGGATAAACGCGCCACTATTCTAAAACCCAGTTGCACCGCGGGCTCGCCCTGTTTACCGGGTACCAGGTAATGATCCCAGTCGCTTAAGTTTATATCCACCGGTAACACCTCAACGCCATGGCGACGTGCATCCTGGGTTAAGTCGGAAGGGTCATAAAACCCCAGCGGCTGGCTGTTTAACATGGCGCAAAGAAAGGCGGCTGGTTCGTGACATTTTAAATAACAAGACACATAAACCAATAAGGCAAAACTGGCTGCGTGTGATTCGGGAAAACCGTATTCACCAAAGCCTTCAATTTGTTTAAAAATGCTTTCAGCAAATTCAAGTTCGTAGCCGTTGTTTAACATGCCACCAATCACGTTGTCTTTAAATTGCGTGACCGCGCCAACGCGTCGCCATGCGGCCATGGAACGTCTTAGCTGATCAGCCTCACCGGCACTAAACCCGGCCGCCACCATGGCAATTTCCATCACCTGTTCCTGAAAAACAGGCACACCTAATGTGCGTTCCAGTACGCGCTCAAGGTCTTTATTGGGGTAGGTGACTTCAGCTGTACCCTGGCGTCGCTGCAAATAAGGGTTAACCATGCCGCCCTGAATGGGGCCAGGCCTCACAATAGCCACTTCAATCACCAGGTCGTAGTAGTTACGTGGCCGTAGTCGCGGTAGCATTGACATTTGTGCGCGTGATTCAATTTGAAAAACACCGATGGTGTCTGCTTTGCATATCATGTCGTAGGTGGGCGTATCGTCTGGTGGTATGTTTGCCATGGTGTAGTCAATGCCACGAAAGTCTTTGATTAAATGAAAGCACTTGTTAATGGCCGTTAACATGCCCAAAGCCAGCACATCAACTTTCATTAAACCCAGTTCTTCCAGATCGTCTTTGTCCCATTGAATAATGGTGCGATCGGGCATAGCCGCGTTTTCAACGGGCACCAGGGTTGACAGGTCGTGATCAGAAATAACAAAGCCACCCACGTGTTGAGACAAGTGCCGGGGAAACCCCAGAATCTGTTCCAGCAACCACGCAAAGCGCGTCATTAACGGGCTGCCTGCATCAAAACCCATAGATTCAAGCCGCTCGCCAATCACATTAGCGCCATCCCACCAGGCCAAGGACTTTGACAAAGCATCAACCTGCTCGGGTTGCAAACCCATGACTTTGCCAATGTCACGAATGGCGCTGCGTTTTCGATAACAACTGACGGTGGCGGCCAAAGCAGCCCGATGCCGACCGTACTTGGTGTAAATGTATTGAATGACTTCTTCGCGACGTGCGTGTTCGAAGTCGACATCGATATCGGGTGGCTCATTACGTTCTTTTGAGATGAAGCGTTCAAACAACATACTGGTGCGAGAAGGGTCGACCTCGGTAATACCCAGGCTATAACAAACGGCTGAGTTTGCTGCTGAGCCGCGGCCCTGGCACAGTATTTTTTGCGAGCGTGCAAAGTGCACAATGTCGTACACAGTTAAAAAATACGACTCGTAGTTCATGTCTTTAATCAGTGACAGTTCATGCTCGATTTGTTCGATAACGTGTTCTTCAACGCCGTTGGGCCAGCGCCAACGCATGCCCTCGTAAGTGAGTTGGCGTAAGTATTCATTGGCGCTTAATTCGTCGGGCACCACTTCTTTGGGGTATTGGTAATTAAGCTTGCCTAAATCAAAATCACACAGCGCGGCAACATCAGCGCTATTTTGTATGGCTTGCTCGGGGTAAATAGAACACAGTGCGCGGGCATCGCGCATATAACGCTCGCCGTTTTGAAACAGCTTTTTACCAGCGGTGTCCAAGGTGCAGTTATGCCGAATGCAGGTGAGCACATCTTGTAAGGCACGACGTTGCCGTCTGTGCATATGCACATCGCCGGCGGCTACCACGGCCAGTTCAAACCGATTGGCCGTGTCGATAACCCAGTGCTTGTGTTTTTCGTCGTAGGCACCGTAATGAAGTTCCAGCGCTAAAAATGTGTGTGGACCTAACTGGGTAAACCAATGCAACCATTGGTCGAGTTGCTGTTTTTTGTCTTGCGGGGTAGCGGGGTGGTAGGGCGGCACCAGTAGCAAACAACAGCTATCGAGCCCAGCATTGTCGATAAGCTGACGGGTGATGTCGTACTCGCCTTTTTCGGCCGCGCGCCGTGCTTGGGTTATAAGCCGGCACAACCGCGAGTAGCCTGTGGCGTTACGCGCCAACGCCACCAGCTTAAAGCCATCGTCGAGCGCAAACTCGCTACCAACAATAAGCTTGAAGCCAATATCCCTGGCCCGTCCGTAGGCCCGCACAATACCCGCCATGGAACACTCGTCAGTAATGGCCAAAGCGGTATACCCCAGACGAGCCGCCGTATCGACCAGCTCTTCAGGCTTTGATGCACCGCGTAGAAAGCTGAAATTGGAAACGCAATGCAGCTCTGCATAGGCGATAGCGGTGTCTGTGGTGTTGTGATTCTCCATAGACTGTATAAATATACAGTATTTGGACCAGTGTGGCAATTGGCGTGACGATGTAAACTGAATCTAACCAAACCATTCGAACACAACCCCATGAGCGATCGTCCTAACTTCCTGTTTTTAATAACCGATCAACAGCGAGCCGACTGGTTAGGGTGTTATGGCCATCCAGTTTTGAAAACGCCGCACATAGACTCCATCGCAGCTCGCGGTACGCGCTTTGAAAACTTCCATGTCGCGGCTCCCGTGTGTATGCCAAACCGGGCATCACTGGCAACGGGCCGGTATCCCAGTGTGCATGGATTGCGTTACAACGGGTGTCGTTTGCCGCTGAGCGCTAATACGTTTGTTGATCAGCTGGCCAAGGCGGGTTATCACACGGCAGCCATTGGCAAAAGTCATCTGCAACCCTTTACTGGCAAAGCGCCACTTGGCATGAGTTCGGAAGACATCGAGCGTATGCCCGAAGCCTGGCAGCGCGATACGGGTGACTACAATCAGGAAGAGTCGTTCAGTTATGAAGGCGAGGGCCGTTTTGCCATGAACTTGCCGTACTACGGTTATCAGCATGTTGATATGGTTACAGCGCATGGTGATCGTTGTCAGGGTCATTATGGTCAGTGGTTTAGAGAACAAACGCCAGATTGGCAAGCCTTGCACGATGACGCTAACCAGTTAAAACACAATTACTCTTGCCCACAAGCGTATCGAACACCCATACCAGAATCGCTTTATCCAACTGCCTACATTAAAAAGCGAACCATAGAGTACTTGCATCAACGGCAAACCGAGGCTGACCCTTTCTTTGCGTTTGTGTCATTTCCCGATCCGCATCACCCGTTTAATCCACCTGGTCAATATTGGGATAGGTATAACCCTGATGATTTTGACGTGAGCTTGCCGTTGTCGGCGCATAAAAACCCGACACCTCCGATGCGCGAACTTGAAGCACAATGGAAAGCCAACACCAGTGCACCGACCCCGCAAACAGCGCGTATGCTGGATGAGCAATCCTTAAAAGAAGCTATGGCACTTACTGCCGGCATGATGGCGTTTATTGATGATGCAGTTGGTGAAATTCTTACAACGCTTGAGAGTACCGGGCAGCTAGAAAACACCGTTATTTGTTATAACTCTGATCACGGCGATTATCTGGGCGACTACAACATGCTGTTAAAAGCCGCGCTGCCGTTTAGGAGCATAACCCGTGTCCCGTTTATCTGGTCAGACCCAGCAGATCGTCAGGCTCGTGTCACTGATGCGATGGTATCCACCGTGGACATTGCCCCCACCATTTTGGCACGAGCGGGTGTTGATACGTTTAACGGTATGCAGGGCATTGCGTTTAATGAGGTGTTAACCGGCGGCGATGCTAAAAGGGAAGACGTATTAATTGAATACAACGATGGCGGCTCGCGACTCGGGTTTGAGAAGCCTGCCAGAGTGCGTGCAGTGGTGTCGCAACGTTGGCGATACACGATGTATCTTGATCAGGATTGGGGTGAACTTTATGATTTAAAAAATGATCCCAATGAATCGCATAATTTATGGGACGCAGAAAAATACAAAGCCGTCCGAGCAGAATTGTCGGAACGGCTTAATCATCATTTAACCCGGCAGATGGATGAGAGTCCTAAGGCCAATAGATTGGCATAGCAAGACTTTCAATTAAACTGATCATTGTGTTAGATCAAAATTGAAGCCAAGTAAATACTGCCAGTCTTGCCATCGCTCTGTTATGCCCACCGGCTCTTCACCTGGCTGATAAATAAAGACGCTAAAGGTATCTTCGTCGTCTGTGTTGGCGTGTAAGTAAAGCTCGTTGCCATTTCCGGCGTCAATATGAAGCACACCCTTGTCGGAACTGGCCATGGTGACATTTTCGGCTCTTTGCGGGTGCTCAAAATACAATGCATCGGGAATGTGCACTTTTATCGTATTCTGATTAGTCGCCCGGCTGGATAAGGCGAAGTTGCCACGCATGACTGAATAGCTGACAGCGCTATTCGTGTTTTCGGTTGGTAGTTTGCCTTGTACTCTGTATATAAAGTCGGCCTCGCTCAGAACAAACGCGTCGTTGGTATCAGTTGAATCGAAATATATGCTGTCTAAGCGATACTGGTAAGGCGGGAAAGAACCGTCGGAGCGACTCGCTCTGGGCTTGTAATGCAATGTGCCTTTAAAAGTACGCGTTGCGGCATCGTTTGACAAGGTTAAACCGGGTGAGAAATAATCACTGGCACTATAGTATCGGGTACTTATTCCACCGTTTAAAGTGTTGCTTGCCACTGAGCAGTTATTGAATTCGGAGCGCCATCCAGTCGTTACTTCTCTAGTACCCCAGCGAAAGGGTCTGAGAGATGCGGTACCACTGTTATCGCATGTCTGAATTGTTTCATCTGCATAGCCATTGATATCTCTAAGTTCTGTGTATGGAAATTCTGGGAATGGATAGCCTGGCAGTGTTAGCATTGCTTTGCCTAATCGTTCCCCAGTGATGACATTAAAGACCTCTGTTAGTATTGAACGGTAAGATGCTTGGTTAAGAACAGTGCCGTCCCCATTGGGCATTGGAGTGTCAAGCGCTTGCCCGAGCTTGGTAGGTACAAATGATAGGGCATGGAACCAGTTTGACCACGGTTCGGTGCGTGTGGTTGATTCGCCATTTGCACTAATGGTAACGGAGACTGTGCTGTCATCACCGTTGTTAGCATCCACGATGATCTCGCTGTCAGCAGCTTGTATTTGCATTATGCCTTTTGTATAAGTTAAGTTGCTGGCCAGCTCCTCGTCGTTTTCAAAGGCTTGGGTTACTGTTACAGCTACTGGTTGATTTTCCAGTATGGGTGGCAGCATGCGAAACGAACCGGTAAGCGATAGTTCCGACTTATTGGTTGTTGCATCCATAACTGATAATGAACCGCCACTGTAATTTAGCTCATGGTCAAAATTTTCAACTGACACTAAATAGTCATTACGGTAGATCCCAGATACAGACATGGCTCCGCCACCGTCAAAGGTAACAGAGTACTCATTGCTGAATTCTTTTTGATAGCCATGGTCGCAACAGGTGTCACCGGATAAAACAGCACGGCCGCTCAGCACATCGCCACCGATGCGACAATTGGCGTAGGTGGTGTCGTAGAAGGTGAATCCGTCAAATCCTGTGCCGTCTTCATAAATAGTTTCTGACTTTTCGCCGTTGTTTTCGCAGGCCAGAGTTTCGTAGTAAAAGTGATAACCTAGCGCATTGTTAGCTGGTGTCAATGAAGGTGCCTGCTTTACATAAGGGTATGCGGTGAGGCGCTTGTCGTAAGCTCGTCCCGTGAACACCTCAAATGCCTGGTTTATAACCGCGTTGGCATTCTCAGTAGTTAAAACGCTTGCTGGTTGGTCGGATTGTTCGTTTGTTTCGTTCTGTGCCGAGTCATCGTTTGCAACCGGCGACTCAGATTGTGCAATATCGGTATCGTCGTTATTGGTACCCAGCATTTCGCTATCATTTTGCGGCTCGATCGTTGAAGCCGTTCCATCATCGTTACTGCTCCCGGAATTAGAGCAGCTGGATGTCAGCCAGGTAACAACCAGAAGAGCTACGATGCGTAATGCAGTTTGTTGTCTTTTTATAATCATGATTTATCCGTGCGCATGGTTATAGGTGCCAATTGGTGAATAATTACAATGCTTGCAATTATAAAAGCAGCTTGTAATAAAGCCGCGGGTGAAGTCATCGGCTAATCTGGTAAAAATACCAACAATAGCGTGTACCATAGGAAGCTATGGAAAAAGTAGCGATTTTTGTTGACGTGCAAAACGTCTATTACACCTGTAGACAAACCTATGCAAAAAATTTTGACTACAACCAATTTTGGACGGTAGCCACCAGTGAGCGTGAGGTTGTTAATGCCTACGCTTATGCGATAGATCGAGGTGATAGAAAACAGCAGGAATTCCAGAATATATTGCGTGCCATTGGCTTTGAGGTAAAACTAAAACCTTACATACAACGCAGCGATGGTTCAAGCAAAGGGGATTGGGATGTTGGTATAACAATCGATGTAATGGAGTGTTGCAACGACGCCGACGTCGTGGTGATTGTTTCTGGTGACGGTGATTTTGGTCTGCTGGTTGATCACGTCAAAACGAAAAAAGGGAAGCGTGTTGAGGTCTATGGCGTAGAAAAATTAACTGCTAATTCGTTAATTGAGGTTGCAAACAAATACGTACCCATCACCGATACGTTACTTTTATAACGAGCGACCCCGGCTATTGCATCACTTTGGTTTTGGCCATTAATGTTACTAAGCATCTTGGCCGGTTGATCGCTGAATCAAGTCTTTGTACAAACCCTGAATCCGTGCCGTCATTGGCCCAGCACCTGAATGCTCCCCAATGGGCTTGCCATCAATCTCGGCAACCGGTGTTTGTGCACCAAACGTTCCGGTTAAAAAGGCCTCATCGGCTCCGTAGGTTTGGTACAAGGAATAGTTTTTTTCGAAAACCGGTATGTCGTTGTCACGGCATAGGTCAATGACGTTTTGCCTGGTAACACCGTTCATGCAATAGTCGCCGGTTGATGTCCATACTTCGCCGCGACGAACAATAAAAAAGTTACACGCATTGGTGGTGTTAACAAAACCGTTTGGGTCTAACATCAAGCCTTCGTCGGCACCGGCTTGTTCGGCCTGTAAACAGGCGATCACGCAATTGAGCTTGGAGTGGGAATTGAACTTTGCGTCTTGCGACATGGGCAGCCCGCGTACTTGCGGTACGGTGGCCAGGCGAACGCCGGTTGCGTGCAGGCTGGCTTTGGGTTTGGAGTGCTCAATAATGATGACAATGGTTGGGCCGGTTCGTGATAAAGACGGATGCTGAAACGGTTTAACCTTAACACCGCGAGTGATCATTAACCGGCAATGTGCATCGGTTGTTATGTCGTTGGCTGCGGCCGTTTTATTTAATGCGTCTAATATGCCTTGTTTGTCCATGCCAATATCAAGTGACACGGCCTTGCAACTATTAAACAGTCTATCCATGTGTTCGTCGAAAAACGCCCAAACCCCATTGTATAAACGCATGCCTTCCCACATGCCGTCACCGAGCATAAAACCGCTGTCGTAAACCGACACTTTGGCCTCTGATCGCGGAACAATATCGCCATTGACGTAGATCAGGATGTCCTGATTACGTTCATCTTCTTCAGCGTCGTGTGTGGTGAGCTTGTCTGGATTATGGTTCATAGCCAACTTTCTAACCTGGAATGATTTACACTGGTACTTTGCACATCAATTTAGCACATCATGATTAAGAATCTGGTACTGGATATTGGCAACGTGATATGTGAGTGGAATCCGCAACGCTTAAGCGCATCGGTATTGGACGATACCGCCGAGCAGCAGGCGCTACTGGATGTCACCGTCAAGCACAGTGATTGGTTGGCGTTGGATAAAAACACCATCGCATTAGACGACGCCATCAGCAATGCTCAAGCGCGAACCACCATAAACAAAGACGCCGTGGCGGGTTTGTATCATAAATTACCAGCGTCTCTGGTGGCGCTTGACCCAACAGTTGATGCCATGCATCGAGCGCACGCGGCTGGTGTTCCTATGTATATTTTGTCTAACATGCATGCCCACAGCTGGACGTATCTAAAAAACAATCACCCCTATTTTGCCTTGTGTACAGGTGTCGTTATTTCCTCGGAAGTTAAACTGATAAAACCTGACCCGGCAATCTACCGCTACTTAACCGACACATTTAATCTAAGGCCAGAAGAATGCGTGTTTGTTGACGACATGAAAGAAAATTGTGATGCCGCAGAATCGTGCGGTTGGCAATCCAGGCAAATGAGCGATACGCAAGCAGGCGGCAAAATTATAGACAAGCTGGTGCAAGACATTCTAGCGGCTTAATAAAGAGTATTTTTTCTATGCTGAATATCCGCCAATACAAAGCTGAGGATCGTGCCGCGCTCATTGCTTTGTGGCAAGCGGTCTTCCCTGATGACCCACCCCATAACGCCCCGGATAAAGTCATAGATGAAAAACTGCGCATCGATGATTTGATTTTTGTGGCTTTTAATGAGGATCAAATGGTGGGTGCGTGCATGGCTGGCTACGATGGGCATCGAGGTTGGTTGTATGCGGTAGCCGTGCCTTTGTCCCAACGTCGGCAAGGTGTGGGTGAAAAAATGGTTCAGCACGCCTTGAAAAAATTAAAACAGCTTGGCTGCGGCAAAGTGAATTTGCAGATCCGAGCAGACAACACCGAAGTGGCTAGTTTTTATTCATCGTTAGGCTTTGTTGTAGAAGAGCGCATGAGTATGGGATTGAAGCTGACTTAAGAAATGTGCTCTAGTAAAACTGCGCTCCTAAAAATAACGGTAGCCAAAAAACTGCATGCCAAAAAAAACGGCCCTCAAAGAGGGCCGTTTTGGACTTCAACTAAAATCCGTACAACTTAACGATCTGGGTACAGACCATTGTTGCGGTATTCAGGACGCTGATAAGCGCGAATATAGTCAATGTTGTACTGCAACGGATAGATCGAATCATCGTCTGCAGGGGTTGGTGCCCAGGCACTACCCGCGACCAGATAAGTCACGATGTTCATACGCTGACGAGCCACTTGAGGACCCGTTAATCGCTTGATCTCTTTACCATCGATGTACCAGACAACCAGTTGTGGCTCCCAAAGCACACCAAACGTGTGGTAGTCGTCTGAGTACAATTCACCCGTTGGGTTTTTGTAACTCATGGTTGGCGCTGAGCGAATGGCACCATCGTCAGATGCATCACGGTAGTGATACGTCTGGAAGGCATCTTCATCACCAAACGGATTGTCCGCCAGGTATTCAACGATGTCGATTTCTGGTGCGTGCAAGTTCTTTTCTGTACCGGGGTAACGGTGGTACATGTAAAAGCTTGACAGCATGCCCGGAGTACCGCCCACTTTCATGCGGCCTTCAACATACCCATAAGTGATACCGAACCGATCGTGACTTGAAAGTGCGCCAGAAAGGAACTGACAACGCTCTAACCCAGATGCATCTTGCTCTTCACACTCAGCCGGTAATAAATCGGTGAACTCGTCCGGGGTACGAATGGCTTCAATGACCAGGTCGCCGTTATCAAACTTGAACGGGTTGTAGCCGAAACCAGGCTGTGCCTGCGTATCAACGAAGTACTGCTGCTCACCGTTAATGAACTGGGAATCGCCCCAGGTTAAAACGGTTTGCCATTTGTTTTCATCGATAGCAGGGCCTTCGAATTCGTCTTCAAATACCAGCGAGAACTTGTCAAGAAAGAACGAGGTATCGGACAAGTCGTGATCTTGTGCAAACGTATCGTCTGGCTCTTTATAAAAGTCGTCGTACTTGGGCACAGCGGCGTTTTGCTCTGCATGATAGACGATGGTGATGGCGTTTGATCGTGGAGACTCATTACCTTCGTCGTCAACAGCACTGATTTGATAGCTGTAAGTCTCACCAGCCATGGGGCCAAACAGGCCACACATGTGGACTCGATCCTGGAAGCGCGTGTAGTTGCAATCCATGAAAGAGGTAGAGCGCCAGATTTGGTCAAGCTCTTTTTGCGCTTCGGTGTTGGGGTCAGTTTGATCGCCGCGAATAATGTAGACGTGATCGTCGCTGCGGTACAACCGGTACTCAACGACTTCACCGTCGTCATTAGAAGGCGCCCAGTTAATCTCGGCCCAATCGTTTGACACCAGGTCGACGCGCAAATTCTTAGGTGTTGTTGGTGGTCCGCCAGCCACAGGCTCTTCTGTGTCGATTTCCAAATCAGTACCGAATGGGTCTGCTGGGTCTGGGCTTGGAATAGCGGATGCGAATGGGTCTGCTAATGTGGGCGGGTTACCCAGGTTAGACGTGCCGCTTGGCGTACGTGAATCACCACCGGCAGTATCGCCACCAGTTGTATCACCACCTTCACCTTCGGTTGACTCACCCGTTGTTGTATCACCATCTGTGTCGCCACCAGTTGCGTCTCCACCAGTAGTATCACCACCAGTGGTGGTATCGCCTGCGGTTGAACCGGTATCAGTGGTGGTTCCTTCGCCAGCCGTTGCGTCTCCAGTGGTTGCATCACCGCCAGTTGTGTCGCCAGCAGTTGTGTCGCCAGCAGTGGTGGCCGTACCTGCTGTAGCGTTATCACCAGTGGTACCACCGCCGGTTGTGCCCTCACCAGTAGTAGCGTCACCGGTAGTGCCTCCAGTGGTTGTTGTACCACCTGTGGTACCCGCATCTGTAGTGGTGCCTTCGCCGGTTGTCTGTCCCGCTGTGGCGGTTGCTGCCCCACCGGTAGTGCCGGGTTGGTCGTCAACGACGCCCGAGGTGTTCTCGGTTGCGCCAGTGTCCCCGTCGGCAGAGTCGGAGCCCCCAGACGAGCAAGCCGCCAGAGATCCAGTAAGTAAGCTGACAGCTGCAATCTTTGTATACTTTTTCATATTGAACCCAATCGTTTGTAAACGTGGTTTTTCTTATTTTTGTAGCCGCGAATGATAGCACTGTCAGAAACGCCTGCCGCGAGACATGCCTCTAAAAAGTGATGTGATCAGTGACACATCAGCAATATCCGGCGCGAAATGGCGCACAGAGCCCGCCATTACCAATTTTCGCGGTAATTTTGAGCACAAATGTCTCAACACCGGTCAAAATCTGCCCGTCGAGTGGGCCTGCAGTTTCGGAGCTGACATCGCGCTGGTATAGTGCCGGATCTCCGCAGATTAGGACGTTTTACAAGAATGAAAGTTGCAAATTTGACCGTTGCTGATGCTCTGTATCAATTCGTGAATGACGAGGCCATTCCCGGCACAGGTGTATCGTCTGATGAGTTCTGGCAATCACTGGCCACGATCCTTGCCGAAGTGGGTCCGCGTGACCAAGCGTTGCTGAAAAAACGAGATGATTTGCAGGAAAAAATTGATGCCTGGCACAAAGCCAATCCCGGCTTGCCAGACATGGCCGTGTATAAAGCGTTTCTGCACGAAATTGGTTATCTGGTTGATGCGCCTGCCAGTGTGAAAGTCGATGTTTCTAATGTCGATGCCGAATTGGCCAGTATTGCTGGTGCGCAGCTGGTGGTCCCGGTTAACAATGCTCGCTATGCGCTCAATGCTGCCAATGCGCGCTGGGGCAGTTTCTATGATGCGTTGTACGGAACCGATGCCATTGCCGAATCCGACGGCGCCGAAAAGTCGGGCGGTTATAACCCTGTGCGTGGTGAGCGAGTAGTGGCTTATGCCAATGCCTTTTTAGACAAAGCGGCCCCATTGGCACAGGGCACGTACGCTGAAGTGGCGAGCCTTAGCATCAAAAATGGTGCGCTGCACGCAACGCTGACATCCGGCAGCGAAATTGGTTTGCGTGATGCCAAACAATGTGTAGGTTACAACGGCGATATGGCAGCACCCAGCAGCATATTGTTGGTCAACAACGGATTGCATATCGATGTACAAATCGATCGCGATCACCCTATCGGCAGCGCTAACGCGTCTGGTATCAAAGACGTGGTACTCGAATCTGCACTGACCACAATACAAGATTGTGAAGACTCGGTTGCCGCGGTAGATGCAGACGATAAAGTGATTGTTTATCGCAATTGGCTTGGTTTGATGAAGGGCGATTTGCAGGACACGTTTAAAAAGGGTTCGACGGAGGTTGTTCGCAAGCTCAACCCCGACAGACAATACCTGTCTCTTTCGGGCGACCCAATCAGCCTGGCTGGCCGAAGCGTTTTGCTGGTTCGAAACGTGGGTGCACACATGATGTCAGACATGGTGCTCGACGCTGATGGCAATCAGGTTGCCGAAACCATCGTCGATGCTATGGTCACCGGCCTGTGTGCCATGCATGACTTTAAAAAATCTGATTCGGAACCGCGTAATTCGCGCACCGGCAGCATGTACATTGTTAAACCCAAGCAGCATGGCCCCGAAGAAGTTGCCTCATCGGTTGATTTGTTTTCGCGGGTTGAAAAAGCGCTTGGCTTGAAAGAAAACACCTTGAAAATTGGCATCATGGATGAGGAGCGGCGCACCACAGTTAATTTAAAAGCGTGCCTTGAAGCCGCTAAAAATCGAGCAATCTTTATTAACACCGGGTTTCTTGATCGCACCGGTGATGAGATGCACACCAGCATGCACGCCGGCGTGATGATCCCAAAAGGCGAAGTGAAAACGTCCACCTGGTTAATGGCATACGAAGATAACAATGTTGATGTGGGGCTGGAATGTGGTCTGCAAGGTAACGGGCAAATCGGCAAAGGCATGTGGGCAATCCCCGATGAAATGGCCGCTATGCTGGAAGCCAAGATAGGCCACCCTCAATCGGGCGCAAACACCGCGTGGGTACCATCACCAACAGCAGCTGTGTTGCACGCAACGCATTACCACGAGGTGAATGTGTTTGAGCGCCAGGCTGAAATCGCCAAACGTGAATCCGCAGCACTTGACGACATTCTGACGCTGCCATTGGTGGAGCAGGGTCGTAACTTTTCGCAAGAAGAAATACAGCGCGAAATGGACAACAATGCGCAGAGCATACTTGGCTATGTTGTTCGGTGGGTCAATCAAGGAGTTGGCTGTTCGAAGGTACCCGATATCAACAACGTGGGCTTGATGGAAGATCGAGCCACGTTAAGAATTTCAAGTCAGTTTTTGGCCAACTGGTTACTTTCCGGTCTGATTACTGAGGGACAGGTTCGCGATGCAATGGAAAAAATGGCCATAGTGGTTGATCAGCAGAATCAGGGTGATCCGGAATACTCGCCCATGGCGCCTGATTTCGACGCAAGTGTGGCTTTTCAGGCCGCACTGGACCTGGTTTTGAAGGGAATCGAGCAGCCTAACGGTTACACAGAGTTCATTTTGACCGCGCGCCGACGCGAAAAGAAGGCGCAATCCTGAACAGAGTTAGCCTGACTGGCCGAAGCCGTAAGGTTTTTTTTCGTGGCTGAGGAATTTTTTACTTCCGCCACGGTCTACACTTATAATGGAAGAGCTCGGTGAGCTTACAGTTACAAAAATGTTGTTTAACCAATTCCAAAAAACCAGATCAAGTGTCAGGAGATAAGCGTATGACCCGTTCAGCCTTAAAAGCTGCTATCGCCGCAGGGGCGGCAGTAACCCTTCTCGCAGGTTGCGCCTCAATAAACCCTTTTGCTAAACCTGACCCTCGATGGGCTGACTTCAAGTCCTGGACTAAGGTTACCGAAGGTACCGAGCCAACAGGTGACCCAAGTCGATTGCTGGGCACGGTACACAAAGGCGAAAATGGTTACCGCGATGTCTATGTGAACGACATTGGCAAAGAGGCCCTGTTGGGCGACGCTCCCAATGACTTCCCAGAAGGGTCGGTTATTGTGAAGCACCAGTTTGATAACAAAGCAGATTGGGAAGCGGGCAAAAACGGTGACGTCACTGTCAGTGTGAAGGCAGCTGACGACGGCACACGTAATAAGGACAACTGGATTTGGGCAGCGGGCATGAAGTCAAAAGCAGGTCCTAGCGAATTCTGCGCAACTTGCCACACCGCTGCGTTGAGCCTTTATGATTCAGATTTCGTGTTCACTACAGCGGGATTTTTGAAAAAGCACGCTCAGTGAGTTAGCTTTTTAGTGCGTTAGCTTTTTAGTGAGTTAGCGTTTTAATGTGCTGGTGCACTCTTGTGCACCGGCACATGATCATGGCGGTTTTTTCAGTTCGGTCTTCCAAGTATCCTTTCCTGACATCTGCACTAAAACATCTGCATTTGCGCATCAGTGATTGCGCTAAAGCTTGTTCCCATGAATTGCAAAATGCCGTCTGCTGCCGGTGCTAATTGCTTATCCATATAGTGTTGGTAGTCGGGCAGGGCGGTTATGTTATCGGTGGGCTCTGGGCCGTTTCTGGTTATGATATAGCTTACCCAGCTGCCGGGTTTAGAGCGCATTTTTCTGGCCGCTTGTACATGCGGTGGCACGTTGCGTTGATAGTCATCGAGCTTGCGCCGCAGCCGTTTTCGATAACTAATATCTGCATCTCTCTCACCATTAAGCAAGGCCGTTGCGGTATCTCGTACAAACTGTTCGAATGGTTGGTCGTTAAAAATAAGTTCGAATAAAGTTCGCTGAAATTCTCTTGCCAGTGGTGTCCAGTCGGTGCGTGCAGCCTCCAGCCCCTTTACCACCAGTTTATTGTTGCCGTTATCATCGGTAACCAGTCCGGCGTATCTTTTTTTACTTCCAGTTGGCATACCGCGAACCGTAGGCATCAGGAATCGTGAGTACAGGGTTTCAAATTCCACTTCCAGGTAACAGGCAAGATCAAATTCGTCTTTCAACTGTTTGCGCCACCACTCGTTTAGCATGTCGGTTAAGCGCACGCCAATGTCGTGTGCACTTTGTTGTGTATGGTTCTCGCCCACCAGAACAAATAAGGAATCTGTGTCGCCATAAATGACACGATAACCCTGGGACTCAATTTCATCTCTGGATGTCGTTATTATGTCGTGCCCGCGTCGTGTGATACTCGATGCAAGTTGGTGTGAGTGGAAGCGGCAGCCGTTGGTACCAAGCACGCCGTAAAAAGAGTTCATGATAATTTTTATGGCTTGAGACAATGGCTTGTTGGATTCTTTTTTGGCGACATCTCGTGCCTCCCACAGTGATTCAATAATGCCAGGCAGAATATGGGTATGCCGGGAAAAGTGAGCTTCCATAAATCCTGGAATTGGGTTCTCACCGTGTTGTAACAAGCCCATGGGGTCTATGCAAAATGTTCTGATAATGCTGGGGTACAGGCTTTTAAAATCGAGTACGAGCACATTTCGGTAGATGCCCGGCGCTGAATCGAGCACGTAACCACCCGGGCTGCCCAGACCGGTGTTCGTGTTGTCGACATCAGGTGCAACAAACCCATGGCGATGCAGTCTTGGTAAGTACAAGTTGTCGAATGCGGCAACCGAACCGCCCAGTCGGTCTATTGCCAGACCCGTTAAATTGGCTCTTTGCAGCGCAAATTCAATTAGGTCGGCTTTGACAAAAATATCATTAACCAATTGACAGTCTTTGATGTTGTAGTCTGCCAACTGCGGTTTGTCGTTGTTAAACAACTCATTAATACGAGCCACTTTATTTTCGTTACTGGTTATTAACTTGCCCTCACCAAGCAGCTCATGCGCAACGTTGTCCAAAGAGAAACTATCAAAAGCCCAAAACCCGGCTTTCAGTAAGTCGATACCATCGAGCACGGCTCGACCGGGAAGCTTGGCCATACGAGGTTGGCCGGGGTTGCCCGGTTGCAATACAGCTGCTGCATCGTTACCGCGACCCATGTCAAAACGAATACCCAGGGTGCGGCATTTACGATCGATGAAATTTAAATCAAAATTCACAATAGCCCAACCGATAATGACATCCGGGTCGACTTCTTTTAGCCATGCGAAAAAAGCCATAAGCAGGCTTTGCTCGTCTTTGTGAAAATGCAACTGGTATCCGTTACGATTTATTATTGCGCCTTCGCCAATCATGTAAACCCGGTTTTGATTGGCATTGCCGTGCATGATGGAACCGGCAACAGAGTAGAGCTGATCTGAGCTGCCGCGCGTTTCTATGTCCAAAGACAGCGCGGTTAATCTGGGGGATACAGTAGCCGGTTTTATTTTCGGATTTATCAGCGATAAGTGATCGCCGTTATTAATTACTTCGCCGCTCGCGTTAAACCCTGCGCAAACAAAACGTTCCATCAGGAATCGATCACTGGGTTTGATATCTGATTCAAGCAGAGCAATGTCGTGCTGCCTTAAAGTGCTTAAATCTCGCTGATGCCTAAAGTACAAACCATCAACTGGTTCTCCGCTCATGGTTTTTAGTGATAAGGGTTCGCGTCTGGTATGTTGTGGGGTTGGTAACGTATTACTGCGTTCAATAAAACACACCGCTTCCTGGTGACTAATCGCTAACCGTACCGGGCCTTGCTCGCTTTTGCCCCAGAAGCATAGCTCGATTCCATCATTGGTGTCTCGCCAATGTCTGGTGAGTAAATAGCCTGTAACGCTGCGTGTCATGTGCTCAGTTTACAAAGGTCATCGTGTTAAATGTTATCTGATACGCACCCGTCAGAGTGATGACGCCAACATAAACTCTGCTGTGCGATACGCGCGGGTTATTGACGCTCAGACCGATTAATTGTGGTGCCCTCACCAGCACAGATCAACAACGGCGAAGCCATATAACACTACGCTACCAATTCTCAGCTTGAGACGCAGTTCTACTATTGTCGTGTTTTTGTGATGCGGCTCTCATGCATCAAGCTGCTTTTCGCTTTTTTTTAGTGCAGACCACATCGATTTGTAAGCAAATGTAAGTAAAAAGCCTTAGCTGCCATCCAGGGTAATTACCGATACGGATAATGGCCTGTTGTTTGAAATAGTAGTCGTACTGCTTACTTCAAAAACGACTTAATTGAAAGCGTTTCCGCGATATTTGAACAAACAGCGAGTGAACTTGCTGCAGCTTTTGCTGTTGGTGAGTGTTGTGCTGTGCGCGCAAAACGCCAGGGCGCTGGTTTTAACCCCGTACTTTGAGTCGGTTTTGGTGCCCAATGTATCCACAGCCTGGACCACGGTGTCCTTGGATAACACCTACACCAATGCAATTCCCGTCTGTACTTACGTTCTAGAGACGTTTGCTGGCGCGAACCCTAACTACACCAATCCACCGGCTGTGGTACGTATCAGAAACATCGGCGCCAGTTCTTTCCAGGTCAGAATCCAGGGTTGGGAAGACTCCAGTGCGTCTGCAGGCGATGTGCATTGCATGATCATGGAGGAAGGTGCGCACACCTTACCTGATGGTCGATTAGTTGAAGCACACAGCGTGTTGTCCGATCAAACCAATGGACAATTTGCAACGGATGGCGGATGGTCGCTGGCGTTGATGGAAGATGTCAGTGCGAGCATTGTGCACAGCTACAGCGCGCCTGTCGTGCAAGCGTCCGTCATGAGCTACAACGATAACCGTGCCAGTGTGCCGTATATCACTAACTGCGCATCTCGCCGAGATCATCCGTTCAGTGGAGCCAATCCAAACAGTATTTGTGTTGGCAAGCACATTGGTCAAATCGCCGATTCCCGCGCCCCCGAAACCATCGGATACATTATCGGGGAAACTGGCAGTGGCACGATCAACAATGTTTTTTACGAGCTGGCTCTGGGTTCTGACACGGTTGCCGGTAACAATGCGGGCAACACGGGTGACACCTATAACGTTTCTCGCGATCACACCATGGCTGTACTGACGCAGGGCGCTGAAGATGGTGGTAATGGCAGCTACGCGGTTTTATACAGTGCTACGCCCTTGCCGGCCAATGCAATCAATCTGGCAGTTGATGAAGACACCTTCACGGGCGATACGTCTCGTAATCACACTAACGAACCGGTTTACTACTGGGCATTTGCTGGTGCCGAAATCACGCTGATTAAAAATCTGATTAATGACGATGGTGGTACCGCCACTATTGCCGACTTTGTTTTAAGTGCCACCGGCACTGATTCCATATCGGGTGTCAGTGGCACTGCATCGGTGACAAAAGCCGTGGTTACTCCTGGTACATACATCTTGGCAGAAACAACCATGCCAGGATACACAACCGGTGCATGGGTATGCACAGGTGCAACGACTGCCAGTGGCCCAAAGATAGAGGTCGTTGGCGGTGATCACGCCATCTGCACCATCACCAACGATGATGACCCTTTTTCAACGCTGACACTTGAAAAGCAAATCGTTAATGACAACGGCGGTACAGCTGTGGTGTCTGACTTTACGTTGAGTTTCTCGGGCGCCAGTGCCAACGGGTCTGGCGTAATGGGTGATGCGGCGATTACCGGAGTCACGGTACCGGCGGGTAGTTATACCCTGAGTGAAAGTGCTCTCAATGGCTATAGCCTCGACGGTATCAAGTGTGATGGCAGCGACAGTGATGCCAGCGATGGTCTCGATATTGTGGCAGGCGAAAAAATAACTTGTGTATTTGCCAATAACGATCAGGCAGTCGACCTGAGCATTAAAAAATCGGTGAATGATGACGCACCCAATATAGGTGACACGCTGACATTCACTTTATTAATAGAAAACAGTGGCCCGGACACCGCCTCTGACTTACATGTATTGGATTCCGTTCCAGCTGGTTTTAGCTACATTGCCTCGTCCATGACAGGTGGTGATGCTCAAGACGACAGCTCTCCTGCAGGAACGGGTTTGGATTGGACAATCAACACTCTGCCTTCTGGTTCGTCTGTGTCTTTGACATTTCAGGCGACGGTGTTGGCACCCTAATGACGAGTTGATGAAATGAAATTATCTTTAAAGCCTGCGTTTATGAAGCCTTTTCGTAAAATGAACAAACGCTCTCAAATAGGTTTGTTGCTGGTGGGGCTCAGTGTTCCACTGACTGCCTGGTCGCTGGGATTAAGCGACTATTTGAATCAGTCAACGGTGACTGCGTCGTCGTCGCAGTTTGAAACCAACATCAGCAACAACACCAGCACGGTTCAAATCACGCCGAATGCTGAGTTGATTGTGGTCAAGCAAGTTGTTAACGATCATGGCGGGGTTGCGAGTCTAGCCGATTTTGCGGTGACCAGCAGCGCAGGCACCCTTAACTTCGATGCGGGTGTGGCGGCAGGGGCCACGACAACATTTACCTCCGACACTTTATATGTACCACCGGGTACATACACGTTAACTGAGCTTGATTTTGATGGCTATGCCGAGGGCAGTTGGTCTTGTACCGTTGGCACTGTAGGCAGCGATACGTTTGACTCAGGGTCGGTGACTTTGGCATTTGGTGAGCAAACGGTTTGTACCATTATTAATGATGATATCGAACCTACGTTAACGCTGGCGAAAACAGTCACCAATGACAACGGCGGTATATTAACTGATGCCGATTTTTCGCTTTCTATAGATGCCACGGTAGTGGCTAATGGCGTTGCCAACCCAGTATTGGCAAACACTGCGCTAACCATCAGTGAACTGGACGTGGACGGCTACACCGAAGGTACCTGGGAATGTATTGATGCAAACGGGCTTGCCGCAGGTTTACCCACAGCTGGCTTAGCTACGGGTGAGTCAATCACCTTAGCCTCAGGTAGCGACGTCACGTGCTCGATTACCAATGACGATATTGCACCAACATTAACACTGGCAAAAACCGTGGTTAATGACAACGGTGGTGATCTGGTTGCACTGGATTTTGGTCTTTCCGTGGACGGTGCCGGTGTGACTACTGGTGTACCTACAACCGTATTATCCAATACCGACATTGTGATAGCAGAGCTGGATGTTGACGGATACACCGAAGGCACATGGGAATGTATTGATGCCAATGCGCTAACCACTGGATTGCCTGCTGCTGGTGTGGCATTAGGCGAAACAATTAACTTGGCCTCTGGTGCGGACGTCACGTGTTCTATATCGAACGACGATATTGCACCAACGCTAACCTTAACGAAATCACTGGTCAATGATAATGGTGGTATCAGTGTCATCGACGATTTCGATATTGCTATCGATGGTACAGAGGTGGTTAACGGCGCTGCCAATACGGTATTAGCTAACACAGCTATCACTATTTCTGAATTGGATCTGCCAGGTTACACCGAAGGCACCTGGGCTTGTACCGATGCAAACGGTTTAACAACAGGATTACCGGCTGCCGGTGCTGCAACGGGCGAAAGTATCACGCTTGAACCTGGTGCCGATGTCACTTGTGCCATTACCAATGATGATGTAGCACCGTCGTTAACGCTTGTAAAAGTACTAACCAACGATAACGGTGGCGATAAAGTCATTGAAGACTTTGATATTTCTATCGATGGTGCAGAGGTTGTTAGCGGTGTTAATACGGTTGTCGCTGCCAACACAGGCATTGTTATCTCAGAGCTTGATCTCGATGGCTACACCGAAGGCACGTGGGCTTGTACCGATAGCACCGGCCTAACCGCTGGTCTGCCAGCTGCAGGTGCAGCCAGTGGTACAACGGTGAATTTAGCTGAAGGTGCCATTGTAACGTGTGAAATTACTAACGACGATATCGCACCAACCATTACGCTAACCAAAACCGTTATTAATGATGATGGTGGTGTGTTGCTTGTCGATGACTTCGACATATCTCTTGATGCCACCGAAGTGCCCAGTGGTATTGCCAATACTGTATTGGCCAATGTTGATTTGACCTTGTCTGAGCTTGATCTTGACGGTTACACCGAAGGCACCTGGGCTTGTACGGACGCCAACGGCTTAACCACAGGTCTGCCGAGCGCAGGATTGGCCACCAGTACCACGGTTAACCTGCTACCAGGCTCTGACGTCACATGTGCCATATCCAATGACGATATCGCGCCGACGCTAACGCTGACCAAAACACTGGTTAATGATGATGGTGGTGACTTGACCGTTGCAGACTTCGACGTATCGATTGACACTGTTGAAGTTGTCAACGGCGCGGTTAATACCGTTGCGGCGAATGGCGCTATTTTAATCAGCGAACTCGCGCTGCCGGGATACACCGAGGGTACCTGGTCGTGTACTGACACTACGGGATTAACCACAGGCTTGCCAAGTGCTGGTGTGGCCACTGGCGAAACCATCATATTGGCATCGGGTGCAGTGGTTGAGTGTGTGATATCGAATGATGATATTGCGCCAACACTGATCTTGAGCAAGACAGTGGTTAATGATGACGGCGGTGACAAGCTGGTGGCCGATTTTGATATTGCCATTGACGGAACCGAGGTTCCCAATGGTGCCATCAATACCGTTGCTGCGAATACAGCTATCATCATTTCAGAATTGTCCATCGCTGGTTACACATCAGGTACTTGGTCTTGTACCGATGCCACAGCGCTGACCAGTGGTCTGCCAACAGCCGGTGCTGCGACAGGTGAGTCGATTGTATTAAAACAAGGCTCAGAGGTGTCGTGTGAAATCACCAACGATGATGTTGCTCCGACTCTGACATTGGTTAAAACCGTTGTTAACGATAACGGCGGTACTGAAGCCATTGAAGACTTCGATATTTCAATAGATGGGACAGAAGTCGTCAGCGGTACAGCAACGACGGTTACAGCCAATACGCTTATTACCATCAGCGAGCTTGATTTGGTCCCTTATGCGGAAGGCACTTGGGCTTGTGTGGATGCCAATGGATTAACCACTGGCTTGCCATCGGCTGGCACGGCAACAGGAACTGATATCTCCTTGCTGCCAGGTTCTGATGTGACGTGCTCTATAACCAACAACGATTTGGGTATCGATTTAACGATCGCCAAAACGGTTGACGATGCCACGCCAAACATTGGTCAGACCATCACGTTTACGCTAGAGGTCAACAACGCTGGTCCTGATGTGGCAACCAATGTCACGGTAACTGACCCAGTGCCAGCAGGCTTTACTTATGTTGGCAGTTCAATGGGAGGCGGAGATGCGACTGATGACTCTGACCCCACTGGTGCTGGTTTGACGTGGACTATTAACTCGATTCCAGTTGGTTCGCCCGTCAGCCTGACGTTTCAGGCCACCGTTAACGCGCCTTAGTAACGTGCAATTCTCAGGTATAGCGTCACAATGAATCGTCTTCTGGTTAAGCTGCTAAGTGCCACGGCAGCCCTGTTCTTAGGATCAGGGCTGACGTCGGTCTATGCGCTAACCACAGTCGACTTCACTAATACCGGGACGGTTATTTCTGACTCAACTCAGTTTGAGAATAATGGCGTAAATAACGACAGCGCTGTGTTGGTTAAGCCCAAAGGTTTAACTGTAACCAAAGTAGCAGATGCTTCCGGATTGTCTTCACCCACTCAGGTCGGTGACTTAATCAACTACACCATATCGCTTGATAATATCGGCTTACTTGGTTTAACCGGCGTTGTTTTAACCGACACCATTATACCGGCCGCCAATTTATCGTTAAGTGCAGGCGATCTAAACAACGACAACGTGCTCGATGCCGATGAAGTGTGGGTGTATGTGGGTTCCTACGCCATCACCCAAGCTGATATAGATTCGTTTGGCGGTGGTGATGGTGATATCGACAACACGGTAACGGTTGCGACCAACGAGCTTGACCCGATCAGTGATAGCGCTGATGCGCCAATTACACAAGCTCCAGCTTTTACAGTTAATAAAACGGTCGACAAATTGACTGTATCTGCGCCGACTCAATTGCAGTACTCCATTGAAGTCAGTAATTCAGGTAATCAAACCTTAACCGGTATCACGTTGAACGATACCCTGGCTGATGGCTCCACCGGCACCGTATCAGGACCAGCGGCTGATACGGGCACGTCTAACGCGCTTGATGTTGGTGAGACCTGGGTTTACACCTTAACGTACAACGTGACTCAGGGTGAGATCGATGCGGGAGTGCCCTTGGTTAACACGGTGTCTGTGACCTCAACTGAAACCGGAACAACCGCGCAAACGGATTCAGCGCAAACCGGTATTGCGGTATCGCCGGCTATGGAAGTTGAGAAAGTGGTTGATCTGGCGAGTATCAATGCACCAGGCACGCTTAGCTACGTTATATCTTTACGAAACACAGGTAACGTTACGCTTAATAATGTGCAGGCAAGCGATGTCATGCCTGATGGCAGCGTTGGTGTTGTTGCTGGACCATTGAATGATACCGGCATCACCAATGCGCTAGACGTAGGCGAACAATGGGATTTCACCGCCAGTTACAGCGTCACTCAAGCCGATATTGACGCCACCAGCGATTTGGTCAATGAAGTTAACTTTACTTCTGATGAAACCGGCCCCGCTGTGGTTACTGATACTGCGATAACGCAAGTAGTTAGTGAGCCGGCGATGCAAGTATCTAAAACGGTTGATACGGCATCATTGAGCGAACCCGGACAGTTGAACTATCAGATTTTAGTGTCTAACACAGGTAATGTGAGCCTGAGTAATGTTGCGCTTGTGGATACACTGCCTGACGGCACCAGCGCGACTTTGGTAGGGCCGATAACTGATATTGGCATAGCCGGTCAGCTTGATGTTGGCGAGTCGTGGGAATACACCACCAGTTATAACGTTACACAATCAGAAATAGATCTAGGCCTGGTTAGAACCAACACGGTCAGTGTTACCAGCACGCAAACTGGCACAAACAGCATCAGTGATACTGCGCAAACCACCATCAACAGAACGCCTTCGTTTGTGGTGGAAAAAACCGTTGATCAAACCAGTATTGCCGCACCGGGTTTATTAAGTTATCAGATAAACGTAGAAAACACGGGCAATACATCGCTTACCGATATTGTTATCAGTGATACCTTACCAGATGGTTCACCTGCTGTTATATCGGGTCCAATAGCTGACATTGGCAGTGTCGGTGTGTTGGATGTTGCTGAAAGCTGGACTTACCTGGCACAGTTCAGTGCCACTCAAGGTGATGTTGATGCCGGGCTTGCGTTAACCAACACGGTAAGTGTCAGCACAGCGCAAGCGGGAACACAATCAGACACAGCTGTTACTAATGTGGCTCAAGCACCAGCCATCACTATTGTAAAGACGGCGGTTGAATCAGATTTTACGTCAATCAGTAATACCATTAACTACACCTTCACCGTGTCAAACACGGGCAATGTTGTCTTAAGCAATATTGTGGTTGCTGACCCGATTGCTGATCCGGGTAGCTTAAGCTGCGCGCTGGTGCAACCTTTTACACTACTGCCTGGCGAGCAAACTACGTGTACGGCCACCCGAAGTGTTGTCATTGACGATATAACAGCCACGCAAATTGTTAACGTGGCCTCCGTTACGGCAACCGATCCAAACAACACGGAAATCTCTGCAAGCAGTAACACGGTGGTAGTGCCCATGCTGAGGGTGCCACCCGTTGCTACCGACAACAGTTTTAATTCGCCAGTGAGTGCCGTGCCGGTGACTCTGGCTGGTGCGGTGGACGACCTTGACAATAACGGTGATTTACTCGTAAGCACGGTTAATCTGACGGATGCTGGTGCTATAGACCTTGATGGTGATGGTGACAACGATACATTGACAGTGGCTGGCGAGGGTACGTGGTTAGTAAATGATGTCACCGGTGAAATCACTTTCACTCCACAGCCAGGTTTTACAGCTGACCCAACACCCATCAGCTATTCTGTCAGCGATGCAACCGGTCTTGTATCCAATGTAGCGCAACTGCTGGTGAACTACCCGCAAACAGCGCCAGTGGCCGAAGACGATTACAAACAGAATTTACAAGTCCCAAGTCCATCCAATCCAACCACAGTCAATGTGTTGGCTGACAACGGCAATGGTGCGGACAACGATCCTGAAAACGACATAGATAGTCAAAGCGTTAACCTCACGGGTAACGGTGCAACCGATTCGGATGGCGATGGTGACAATGACACACTGGTGGTTGCCGGGGAAGGTACCTGGATGGTGGATAACGCCACCGGCAATGTCACTTTCACACCACTAGCAGGCTTCTTGTTAGACCCTACACCGATCACTTACACAGTATCTGACATTAACGGTTTGGTTTCTAATCAGGCATTAATCACGGTGGATTATCCGCAAACCGCGCCAAGTGCCATTGATGATGAGAAGCTCGATCAATCATTGGGTCAGCCTGTCATTTTAGCCACAGTGGCTAACGATACCGACCCGGAAAATAACCTTGATCCAAGCAGTGTAAAACTGATTGACCCGCAAACCGGGCAACGCGTAACCGCCCTGGAGATAGATGGTGAAGGTGTTTGGAGCGTTGATCCTGTTAACGGAGACATAACGTTTACACCTGATGCAGGTTTTATAACTGACCCCACGGTACAGCAATATGTTGTGTCTGACAGCACTAACATAGAATCCAATTTTGCCAATCTGACGATAACGTATGAAGCGCCGGCCGCATTAGAAGGTTTTGTGTGGCTCGACAGTGATCGCGATGGTCAAATCAGTGCAGGTGAGGAATTAAAGGCGGGCTGGATATTAGAAGTCTATGACGCCGGTGGTGTTCTGGTGGCAACCACGGTTACCGATGCCAATGGTTACTACCTTGTGGAAGGCCTGATTCCCGGTGCGTTCACTGTGCACTTCTTTAACGAGAACGGTGTGTTCATGGATTCGCAATCCACTGAAGGGATTGTTGCGGCTGGGCAGGTGGTTAACTTACCGTTGCCCGTTGACCCCGGTGGTGTTGTGTACGACAGCATCAGTCGTGAAGCTGTGGCTGGCGTGACCTTGAACATGGTGAACGGTAACGGCGACTTATTGCATGCTGATTGCCTGTTTGCCAATCAACAATCTCAAGTGACCTTGGCCGATGGCCTGTATGCGTTTAATTTGATTCCGGGTGCGCATGTTACTTGTCCATCAATAGGTTCCTATGCCATAGAAATTGCCAATGCGCCTAGTGACTACCACCCGAACTTCTCGTCCATTATTCGTCAAGTTGGTGCGGACGCCTGTGGCGACGCTACCTTGGGATGTGCTGTATCGACAACGTTTGATGCTGACCCCAACGAAGGCAACTGTACGGTGGACCGATTACCGGGTACCAATGCGTGTGAGGTTCAGGCGCAACCCGATGCGCCTGTCGATACCCAAAACACCGACTATTTTGTTGAATTCTATGTGCAGTCAGGTGATCAGAACATCATTTTTAATCACCTGCCCATTGATGCGCGTGCTAACGATGCACAGTTGCTATTGAGCAAGTTCGCAGACAAGCGCAGCGTCTCGGTAGGTTCACTGGTTGAATATACATTAATCGCCGAGAACACCAAAGACGTCCCAGCACCGGATATCACCATTATTGATGAACCGCCAGCGAGTTTTTCATTGGTGGCAAATTCTGTACGGATGATACGCGCTGGTGTTGATGGTGAATTTGATAGCGCTGATGATGTGGTGCAAACGCTTACCCCGAGTGACCTTAACCCCATTATGTTGGGCAGAGTTAACTTTGCCGCTGCCGAGACCATTCAGTTTAAATACGTTATGCGCGTTGGCGTGGGCGTGGTTGCTGGAGCGTATGCCAATAAAGCCAGTGCTTCTGGTCCTGGCGGTATAGCCAGTAATACCGTATCGGCAACCGTTGAGTTAGTGCCTGATCCGGTATTGGAACAAGCCACTCTAGTGGGCAAAGTGTTTAATGATCGGGATTCAGATGGCGCGCAAGATCCGGCAGGTGCCACAGGTATGTCGTTGCGCAGTAATTACTATGGATGGAATAGTTTAGCCCTGCCGCCGATTCCTGGCCGTGACAGTGTCAATGACGACCCGGCTGATACTGCAACAACAGTCAACATGCCTTTGTCTGAAGACAACCGATTCATGATATTAACCCGTGAAGGCACGCGCATCACTGTAGATCATGAAGGCACAGTGAGCGAGGCCCATGTTGGTGACAAAGCCCGCGGCCTCAATGGTCAGGACATTCGCGTTTGCACGCAACGATTAAACGCTGTGCCCACCGACCAATCAGGATTAACACCAAATGATGGCGCGCCGTCTGATGTGTTGCAGATAGTGATACAAAACTATGGCTTAAACGAAGAGGGTATACCCGGTGTTCGTTTGGCCACTGTCACAGGTTTACTGATTCAGACTGATGCCTATGGTCGTTACAGTATTCCAGATGTGGATGCAGGCACAACCGGCATTGGTCAGAACTTTGTATTAAAAGTAGACCCGGCATCGTTACCGCAAGGTGCGCGATTCACCACAGAAAACCCATATGTGTTGCGCATTATTAACGCATCACTTAACAAGATCAACTTTGGTGTCAATGTACCCGATGAAGATCCTTACCTGAATCGCAGTAGTGCATTGTGTGAACACAATGAAGAAGAGCGTATTTATCAAAGTGTTGAAGTGAGCCTGGGTTCGGTCTTTTTTGACACCGATAAGCATGAAGTGCGTGCTGACCAGCAGGGCATTGTCATCGACATTATTAACAAACTTAGAGAATACGGTGGTGGGCAAATCCTGATAGAAGCCCATACCGACTCACGGGGCAGTTACGAATACAACATTGCGTTGGCAGAACGTCGGGCCGAGAGTATTCGACGCATCCTGGCCGAGAATCTGGGCGAAGAGTTGATGCAATTGATAAGCGTCGAAGTCAATCCTGACGCCTACGCGGAGCAAGAAAAATGATCGCGCGAATGATGCTCTGTCTCTCTTTTGTACTTTTAATGCTTATAAACAGCGTTGATGTGGCGGTTGCCGACGAAAAGTCTGATGAAAAAGCAAAATCAGAAACAAGTGCTACGCCTGTCGGTGATGACGCCGAGGGCAACCCTGAGGGCAACAAAGCGGCCAGCACGCAACAGGAAAAGCCGGCACCGTATATACTAAAAATCATCAAATCAGGTGAAGCAAAACCTCGCTCCGCTAACGCCTCCGATGAAGGCAAGCAGGATAACCGGCGTGTAGACGTTACGCTAACGCGTAAGGTGCCTGTTGACAGTGTAAAAAAGGAAACACGTCGGGCCTTATTTGGTTCTGGCGGTGCGGTGTGGGTTTCCAAAGACCCGACATCACTTGATCGCATTCTGGAAGTCAAAGCGCCAGCCAGTGTTTCGTTGTCAGAAGATCAGTTGAAAGAGCCTGTTGCATTTGATGTCAAAACCAACTACCCGGCATTTATTCAGAAACTCGAACTGCTCATTTGGACTTTTGATGCTACGCAGTTAACCAAACCGATTTACGCCACAACCCTGGACAAGGTCGTTGGAGAGCAGCGGTTTGAATGGGATGGTCAGGCCGATGATCTGAATATTGAGCCAGGTACCACCTTGCTATACGCCATCAGAGCCAGTGATGCACAAGGTCGCTACGACGAATCGACTCGCCGCAAAATACAATTTATTAAAGCGGACAGCAATGCAGCGCAGGAAAAGCCACTGCCCGAGATTTCTGTTCTGGAAAATCTTGAAAACACGCTTGGTGAATACGTCGAGCTGGAACGCGAGTCTATCCCGTTGAGTGGCAGTAAAGTGCGTTTGTTCGGGCAGGATTTTAATCAGGACAGCCAGGTTTTTATCAACGAGCAGGCGGTAACACTCGGTGATGACGGCAGATTTGGTATTGAGTACTTATTGCCAGAAGGCGAACACCGATTTGATGTGGTGGTACGAGATAGCGAGGAACAGGAATTTAAAAAGCAGCTTAACGTTAGCCTGGATAACGACTACTTCTTTATGGTTGGCCTGGCTGATTTAACCGTTGGTGAAAATAAGGTTAGCGGGTCAGTGGAACCGCTGGCCGCTGACGAGCATCACTACGGTGGTGATATTTTTGTTGATGGTCGATTGGCGTTTTACTTAAAAGGCAAGGTTCGCGGTAAGTACCTGGTAACAGCTCAAATGGACACCGGCACCGAAGACATTGAAAACCTATTCGATGATTTTCATCGCAAAGACCCAAACAGTGTTTTCCGGCGCTTAGACCCAGATCAGTATTATCCGGTATACGGCGACGATTCCATTCTAATCGACGACACAGACAGTCAAGGCAAGTTATACGTACGGGTAGACTGGGACAGGTCGCGGTTAATTTGGGGAAATTACAACACCAATTTCACCGGTACTGAGTTTGCACCTTTTAACCGTAGCCTGTACGGTGCGCAATTACGCCATGACAGCACCGTTGACACCAGTCTGGGAGACGCAAAGCACAGTGTCAATGCATTTGCATCCAAAGCGCAAAGCCTGTTTCGGCATAACGAGTTTCTGGGTACTGGCGGCAGCTTGTACTATTTGCGTGATACTGACATAGTCGCAGGCTCTGAAAAAGTGTGGGTGGAAGTTCGTCAAGCCGGCACCAGCCGGGTGGTTAACCGGGTGCCGTTAGTAGCCGGGCGTGATTATGATATTGATGATTTTCAAGGCCGGTTAATTTTACGTCGCCCTTTACTCAGCGTGGCGGCCGAGGGTGGCCCGTCTATTATTCGAGACGAGCCGCTTGATGGTAACCAGACTTACCTGATTGTGGACTATGAATACAGCCCGCAGAACCTGGACTTTAACGAATCCAGCGCCGGTGTTCGAGCTAAAAAATGGCTAGGTAATAATGTTGGCGTTGGTGGTACATGGGTATACGAGCAACGCGAAGGTGATGATTATGAAATCAGGGCCGCCGATATTACCTTAAAAAAATCAAACGAGACGTTCGTTAAAACAGAAGTTGCGCAATCAACATCGTCGCAAACCTCTGGCAGTTTTTTGTCAACCGATGGTGGTTTGAGTTTCGAACCGTTTGTCAGCAACAATGCCCAGTCTACTGGTAATGCATTTGGTATCGAGGCTCGTGTTTCGCTATTGGATTTCAGTCCCGATAGTCGGCCCGTAGAGCTTGGTGGATGGGCAAGGCGTCAGCAGGCCGGTTTCTCCACAGCCAATACCGATACTGGCGTGCATACTACAGACTTGGGTATTGAGGCGGTGGCCAGACCTTTCGATAAAATTGCGCTGCAGGCTAGAGCTTCGCGTTTGGAAAAGCGTAATTTGAGCACAGAATCAAGCATTGCTGCACAAGCGGATTATGCGTATTCAGACAGAGTAGGGTTGTCTACAGAAGTCAAAAATAGTCGCGAAGAAAACCTGGTTAACAGCACGAATGGTGAGTCAACCTTATTAGCCGGAAAAATATCCGTTGATGTGACACCAAAAATAAATATTTATGGCATCAATCAACTCACGCTTCAGCATTCCGGCACGCAAACAAGAAATAACTCTGCCACCGTTGGTGCAACTGTAGAAGCAAGCAATAGTGTTAATGTTCGCGGTGAAGTCAGTATGGGTGATCGCGGCAGTAGTGCCCTGCTGGGAACGGAAGTTAATGTCAGTGATACCTATAGCGTATACACTAACTACACGTATTCTTTCAGTGAATCACAGGTTGAGAAAAATTCGTTTGTACTGGGTCAGCGTAAAACCCTAAGCTCCCAGTTAAAGGTGTACTCGGAGCATCAGTTCACCGATGAGGACAGTCGCACTGGTTTTGCCCATACTGTCGGACTAGACCAAAAATTAACCGAGTACACGTCATTTAGTTTGTCAGGGCAGCGAGCCGTTGTTGAAAACGAAAATGGTGAAAACACTGAGCGAAACACGGTATCAGCAGGCTTGGCGTATCAAAAAGACAAAGCCAGGTTTAATTCAAAGCTTGAGTATCGTTGGGATGAGAGCGCAAGCGTTGATACAGAGCAGTGGGTTACCACCAATCGATTTGAATACCGCAATTCTCCGTCTTTTCGTTGGCAGGGTAAATTTAACGCAGCCATAACTGACGACAAGTTGGCAGATGAGGATGCGCGTTTTATAGAAGCTGGCATTGGCTTTGCGTTGCGTCCGGTTTCTGATGATCGTCTTAATATGCTGGCGCGCATAACGTACCTTAACGACTTACAACCCTTGTCGCAAAGTACCAGTACAGATCAGCGCTCGCTCATTACCAGCATAGAGGGTCTTTACGATCTAAGCCATCGGTGGAGTGTGGGGTCAAAACTTGCTCATCGCGAAAGTGAAATTCGTTTAGAGCGCAACACCGGTGTGTGGATTGGCAATGATGCGAGCCTGGTGTCGGCACGACTCAGATACAAAGCGACCTTTGGTATTGATGCGACTGCGGCTTATCATTGGTTGTATTCGGGTTCAACAGATGGCTTGCGTCAGGGTGCGTTACTCACCGTGGGCAGGCGTGTGGGGGATAACTTGACGTTTTCAGTGGGTTATAACTTTACCAGTTTCGATGATAATCTTGCTAACGATAGTTTTGATGTCAAAGGTTGGTTTGTAAACTTGGTCGGCACCTATTAAACCTGTCATTCGCCCATGGCATTAAGCTGTATCACCCGTGTCTCGCAGGATGGCTGGACGATTCTCTGATAATCAGTTCGGTTTCAATTAGTTGATTGGCGAAAGTATATTCGCTCCCATACTCATTCATTTTAACCAGGGCATCAGCGCCTAAGCGGCCAATGCGTTTCGCCGGCAGGCGAACCGTGGTCAGCGATGGCACAATATCGGCTGAACCAGTAAAATCCCCTATGCCTACCACAGACAACTGTTGTGGCAGATTTACAGACATGGCTTGAGCGGCAAAAATCACGCCGTGAGCAATAACATCGTTTGCACAAACTATCGCTGTGGGTTTGTTTTTTTCAAGAATGCGTGACGCTGTCTTTTTTGATTCAGCAATATCGTAGGGGCAGGCATGGACACGGTTTGGCGCGACGGTTAAGTTGGCTTTCTGCATGGCGCGCATTGCGCCTTTTTGTCTTGCATTGGCCCGATCATTGTTGGTGACATCAGGAAAAATAAAGGCGATATCTCTATGACCTTGTTTTATTAGATGATCGGTAACCTTAAAACCTGCAAGCTCATTGTCTGCACCCACAAACGGAATGCTTGTATTAGATGCGGGTCCCCAAAGTGCAACAACCGGAACGGAACGAACCGTTAACATGTCGATTGCACTGTTCAGGTGATCCTGCCCAATCACCGCCACGCCATCTATGCGACGCTCCAGTAGTGAGCGGATAATCGATGCCTCTAACGTTAAATCGTAGTTGTGGCTTGCTACAAGCATGGTTCTGTCGTGATGCAGCAGTTGATTTGAAAAAGCGTCAATGAGCTCACTGAATATGGTGTTGTTGATGGTCGGCACAACCAGGCCGATTGTGCCCGAAAACCGATTGTGCATAGCGCCTGCCATGCGATCGCGAATATACCCAAGTTCAGTGGCCGCGCTTTGGATTCTTTTTCTGGTGTCAGCGCGTACAACGTCGGGTGAATTGAAAAAACGCGACACAGTGGCTGGCGATACGCCAGCCTGGTTTGCCACATCAACAATTCCGGGTGCACCGCTGCGAGTTCTGGTGGCGCGTTTCATACCGCAATCGTACCAAATATGAAAATATTTGCCTAATTTTTTGTGGATGCCTGAGTACTGATTGTTGCTCTGCGTGCGGTGCAAATTGTGTAATTAATGTGGTTTTTTTCGAATCGGTTGTGTTTTGGCCGATAATTAAGCCATGCGGCTGAAATACCAAATCTTTCTGACACTGTTAACGACGAGCGCGTTGTTGATAGCATTAATGTATGCCATCAGCAGTTGGAGCTTCAGTCGTGGTTTTCTCAACTACGTCAATAAAAATGAACTGGCCCGTCTTGAACCGCTGGCCGAGCAACTGCTAAGCCGTTATGAAAATAACGGTAACTCGTGGGATTGGGTCGACGAAAAGTCTATGCGCGGCTTTCGCTTTGATGGTCGGAGCAGAAAATCGGATAGGCGCGGTCAAGGTGACACAAGTGGTGCAAATTCTGGTGCAAGACCAGCAGCAACTGGTGGTTTTCGCCAAGATCGGCGCGGTCCACCATTATTGCTGACAGATGCTAATAAGCAAACGTTGTTTGGCAAACTCAACAGGAATCAATCCTTGCAATGGATGCCACTGAATAGCAGCGAAACAGTGGTCGGTTATTTAGCATTTCCTTCCCGATTTAAAGTTGATCGGCAGTTTGATCAAGTATTTGAAGCAAAGCAAAAAAAGACATTGGGTCTGACAGCGCTGGCAATGATTTTGTTATCTGGATTATTGTCAGTCCCTTTGGCTACCAGAATTGTCAGACCGCTGCTCCGTGTCAACACCGCAGTTGATGAGATCAGTGGCGGTAACTATGCTCATCGTCTGGATATTCGACGCAACGATGAACTTGGCGACTTGGCTAATAATGTTAATACACTGGGTGTCAAGCTAGAACAAAATCGCAGTGCAAGGCAGCGTTGGATAGCTGAAATTTCTCACGAACTCAGAACACCATTGGCGGTGCTGCGTGGTGAAATTGAAGCCGTTCAAGACGGGGTTCGAAAGCTTGACCAATCAAGTGTGGATTCACTGCACGCCGAGGTGTTGCATCTGGGTAGGCTTATCGATGATTTACATACCCTATCAATGTCAGATGTGGGTTCGCTGGATTACAGAATGGAGTCGCTCAATTTCGATGAGCTATTACGTGACTTTTTTCAAACGCACCAATCAAAACTTGATCAGCACGACATCGCATTGAAACTTGCGACCAATGATAATGAGCCAGCCATGGTTAATGGTGATGTTCAGCGCTTAGAGCAATTGATGTCAAACTTGCTGCAAAATACCTGTCGTTACACCGATCCTGGTGGTCAATTAATTGTTGAGTGTAAACTTGTCGAGAGTATGCCCGACAACAGCACCAATGGGGCTACACATGAAACTCACCAGGTTGTGATCAACTGGTATGACTCTTCCCCTGGTGTTGATGCAGCATCCATTACACAGCTTTTTGAATCATTTTTTCGAGGTGAGCAATCCCGGAGTCGCGCGTTTGGTGGCAGCGGGCTGGGTCTGGCCATTGCCATGCGCATAGTGAAAGCCCATAGGGGTCATATCAGTGCCAGCGATTCGACTCTGGGTGGATTGCATATACAAATCAGTTTGCCGTATTTAATGAGAAGCACATGACTCAAATTGCCATAGTAGAAGATGAGCCTAAACTTGCATCCTTGCTGCGTGATTATTTGGAAGCCGACGGCTTTGGTACGATTGTTTATGACAATGGTACGCAAGCTTTAGATGAGTTAAAACGTAACCCGCCCGATTTTGTATTACTCGATTTAATGTTGCCGGGCACCGATGGTATGACGATTTGCCGTGAATTGCGAAAGACATCCAATGTTCCCATTATCATGATTACTGCAAGAGTTGAAGAAATAGATCGGTTGCTTGGCCTTGAAATTGGTGCAGACGATTACATCTGTAAACCGTTTAGCCCCAGAGAGGTCATTGCCCGAGTCAAAACGGTGCTTCGACGTGTAACGCCAGTCAGCGTTGAATCTGTCAGTGAAGATGATTTTATTATTGATGAGGGCGCAGCGATGGTCCGCGTCGGTGATAAAGAGTGCACATTGACGTCAGTTGAGCTTAACTTGCTTAAAACCCTGCATGCCAGTCCGGGCCGTATATTTAATCGCCATCAGCTTATGACACGCATATACAATGATAATCGCGTGGTCAGTGATCGAACAATAGATAGCCACGTCAAAAAACTCCGGCAAAAGCTCGAAGCACTTCATCCGGGTGTCCAGTACATACACTCTGTGTATGGCATCGGTTATAAATTTGAGAAAACCACTTAATTCACATTCCCTTCCAGGTTCTTGTGCTTTTTTTACACAATTGCTGCCGATAATGACTTTCATGAGCACAGGGGGTGCTCGAACAGTTTTCCAACAACTAGAAGGTAATTAAAATGGTTAAGCAATTAAAATCGACAATCGTAAGCACATTTATCGCAACCAGCCTGCTCTCAGGTGCTGCCATGGCTATGTCAGTAACTGAGCTTCAAGATACCAACGGTGATGGGGTGATTTCAGCCGCAGAAATCACTGCTGCACGTGAGGCTGCAAAGGCTGAGAAGTTGGCACAGTTTGACACAGATGGTAACGGTGAGCTCTCCCGCAACGAGCGTCGTGCAATGAAAGATGCACGCTACAACGCCATGTTAGTTGACTTCGATGCCGACGGTGATGGTGAGCTCTCAAGAGATGAGCGTCGTGCTGCTAAAGATGCTCGTCGAGCAGCTGTGGAAGCACAACTTGATGTCAACGGCGACGGCGAAGTGTCAGCCGAAGAAGCCGCTGGTATGGAGCAAGTAAAAGCCGAAGGCGGAAAGAAGCGCGGTAAAAAACGCGGCGCTTAATACGCTATTAGAACGTACGCATAGGAAACCCTAACCACGGAGTTAGGGTTTTCCCGTTTTGGCTGTGGCAAAACTTGTCTGTTCATGGCCATCCAAGTAACATGCTCGTTATGTTCTTGTTGAATCACCCATCGTGCCCGAAATAAAGCGGCCCAATATACTGTTTTGTGTTTTCGATTCGCTGAGTGCGGATGACTTTGCTTATCGAGGACGACTAATATGCTAACTGGTTCGCTGCACGAGCATGTCAAATTGGAAAATTGACCTGTGGTTACAAGGTTAGCGTTGAAGCTTGCGCTACTCTAAGGGTTCACTGTTTTGACGCACGAGTCATTAACTAGCACGGGTAAAAAACATGACGCTCTCTTCGCACATCGTAAAAGGCTTGCGCCAAAATAAATCTCTGGTGCTGTTTGTATTTTTGTTATTGATTTTTCGTGGTGCTATTGCCGATTGGCATCCTGTGCCTACCGGTTCCATGAAGCCAACCATATTGGAAGGTGATGTCATACTGCAGAACAAACTTGCTTATGATCTTAAAATTCCATTCACCGATGTCGCTGTTGCCCGCTTAGGTGAACCACAACGTGGCGATATTATTGTTATCAATTCTGATAAAGCCGATAAGCGCTTGGTGAAACGCTTAATAGGGTTGCCCGGTGATGCCATTACGATGTTAAATAACCAGCTTTATATTAATGGCGAGGCCGCACAATATACTTTTAGCCTGGACTCTCATCCCGGCACCGTGCGCGAGAATGCTGGTGCCGACCAGAACGCTTTGGCGCCTTTGCGATCAAGTGACAGGGAAGCGGGTATCTATACGTTAGAGTCTTATCATGGCATGCCCGACCACGTAATTACCATTAACCGTAAGCAAGGCGGTTTGCGTGGGCAGTTTTCTGTCAAAGTCCCAGAGGGGCAGTACTTCGCTATGGGTGACAACCGTGATAACAGCGCTGATTCTCGCGTGTATGGTTTTTTCTCGCGTAAGGAGGTACGTGGACGAGCCACACACACCTTGCTTTCATTGAATATTCTTGACAACTACAAACCCAGATTCGAGCGATTCTTTGACCGGCTGATGTGACCGCCTCAAATAAGCCCTACCAACCGTCTGCCTTCGTCAGTCTTTATGGAAAAATCGGTACCCGCATATTCGTGAGCAGCATCGGTGCACAACCATGCAATGGCTTTGGCTGGCCATTCTGGTGGTATGTGGTCAGACGCTTCCAGTTGACTCACCGGGTTTATTCCTGACGCTTTAATAGACACTTGCATGTCGGTGGCGACGGTGCCGGGACTCATGCCAACGACTCGTATACCTAAGTCGCCCACCTCTTTATGGGCGCATTTAGTCAAAGACAATACGCCAGCTTTGGTGGCGCAATAGTGGCTCCAACCTTCTAGTGCGCCGGTGGCAGCGCCAGAACTGATATTAACAATCACACCACTGCCTTGAGCTTTCATTAGCGGTAGTGCTGCGCGAAGACCGTGATATACGCCTTTTAAATTAACATCAACGACGTTCGCCCATTGCAAGGGGTCAGAGTCTTCTATACGGGAGATAGGATCAATGAGGCCGGCGTTGTTAACCAGTATGTCAATCTTGCCGTATTCAGCAACGCATTCAGTGACGGCGGTGGCCACTTCATCATATTCACTGACGTCACATTCAATGGCGCACGCCTGCCCGCCATTGTCCTCGATGCGAGACACAATAGCGTCTAAGGAATTTTTACTGCGAGCGGCCAGCACAACAGAAACACCTTGTGCGGCGAGCTCTATGGCTGCGGCTTCGCCAATGCCGCGGCTTGCGCCAGTAATGACGGCAGCTTTGTCGTTTAACATAGTGGGCTTGATAGTAGGCTTAATAGCGTCAATGTCTTAGGCCGGAGAAATACCGCGTAGTTTTTCTGAGCGTCTGCGCAGAATTTCAACGGTGGTAAGCAGCAGAATAGAGAATATAACCAATATAGTGGCCACCGCAAGAATCGTTGGCGATATTTGTTCTCGGATACCGTTCCACATTTGTCGCGGTATAGTTTGCTGGTCGAAAGCGGCAACAAACAACACCACAACCACTTCGTCAAAAGAGGTCACAAAGGCGAACAGCGCGCCAGATATAACGCCAGGCAAAATAAGCGGTAGGGTAATTTCCCTGAATACCGTGATGGGTGTGGCACCCAGGTTAAGTGCCGCACGAGATAAAGAGTGGTCAAAGCCCACCATAGTAGCTGTTACCGTAATGATGACAAACGGAATACCCAAAGTTGCGTGCGCCATAATAATACCAATGTAGGTATGCGCTAAACCGGTTTTGGAATAGAAAAAGAACAAGCCGGTTGCCGTTATAATCAGCGGCACAATCATGGGTGAAATAAGTAAGCCCATGATGGCTCGCCTAAACGGCATTTCTGGTCGAGATAAACCCATTGCGGCCAGTGTGCCTAACGCTGTTGCCAGTATTGTGGCCGACACACCAATAATGACGGAGTTTTTAGCTGCGTGAAGCCACTGTGCATTTTCCCAGGCATCAAGCCACCAGTTTTTTGACCACCGCATAATTTCTGGCGCCGCCATACCGTGAGTAAGGATATTGTCGTACCAGCGCATTGAAAATCCAGCTGGATCAAATGTCAGCATTTTTTGCGTGAACGTAAAGTAAGGCTCTGCATTAAACGACAGTGGCATAACCAACAATATGGGCGCAACCAGAAACAGAAAAATAAGCGCGCATATCAGCAGGTACGTGTAGTGCCAAACGCGTTCCAGTGGTGTTGTGTAAGCAGGTAACTTGGCCATGTTTTTTATCCCAGCTTCATGTTGTCAACACCGACCACTTTATCGAACAGCCAGTAGAAAACGATAATTATTAACAGCAATATGCCACCCAAAGCTGCAGCCAATGACCAATTAAGTGATTGCAGCATATGGCGCGCTATTTCATTTGAAATTAGCTGGCCCGACGAGCCACCGACCAGTGCTGGTGTTATATAAAAACCAATGGAAAGAATGAATACAAGCAAAACGCCTGCACCAATGCCCGGTATGGTTTGAGGGAAATACACTTTCCAGAAAGCAGTCCATGATGATGCACCGAGTGAACGTGCCGCTCTTACATAGGTCGGCGGAATGGATTTCATAACCGAGTAAAGTGGCAATATCATAAACGGCAGCAGTATGTGCGTCATGGCAATGATGGTACCGGCCTGGTTGTACATTAACTGCACACGATTTTCGTCTGCCAGTATATTGGTACCAACTAACATATCGTTGAGCACACCCTGGCTTTGCAAGAGGGCTATCCATGCGGTGGTTCTAACCAGTAGCGACGTCCAGAAGGGTAGCAGCACAAAGATCATTAGCAGATTCGAGTAACGCAGCGGCAGCGTTGCAAGCAGTCTCGCAACTGGAAATGCCAGAATCAAGCACAGCACACTGATCAATGCTGATAACCACAAGGTACGTACAAACAATGGAACGTATATGCGTTTCTTCTCGGGTGCTCGAACAATGTTGCCCGTATCATCGTATTTCATATCCAGGGCAGCAAGGTAGAAGCTTGCGCTGACGGGGTTGGCCGCCCTTTGCATGACATTCCAAAGGTGAGGGTCGTTCCAGTCTTCGTCTACATCAATAAGGGCTTCTTTAAACGGGGCTTCAAGCTTTTTAGCTTTGCGGGCGCCGCCAGTGAACTGACTGCGAGCACCAGGCAGTTCGTAATTTATTCGGGTAGCCACCACGCCAATGGTTTTGGCCTCGCGCGCTTGCACCAGATCAGCTACCAGGGCGGCGTAAGCATCTTCTCCGGGTACACCGGTGACTTCATTGTTGGCAAAGTACGCCACCAAATTAGGCATGTTATCGGAGAAGGCGGTGTTGTTGACACTGCGGTACAACATTTGCGCAATGGGTATTGCAAAGGTGATGATAATAAAAATCAACAGGGGGAACACCAGCAAAAACGCTCGCCACTTGGCCCTGCGCGTTGCGCGGCCCAATGCCTTATGCAACGGCGTTCCATCTGCAGCGGTCAACGGCGCATCGTTCTGCAGTGTGCTCTGTGTTTCCATGGACAAGATAGTTAAACCGATTAATGGACGATCAATACTGATGTTTTAGTCGACAACCGCGCAAGCGGCTGCCGACTTTCTACACATCTTAAGTGTCATAACAACTGACACAAAGAACCTAAATACCAGCTAGTTAAACCTGACGATTTAACTTAGTTAGCCAGCAACCAAGCGTTGAATTGCTCGCTCAACTCATCGTTTCGGTCAGCCCAGAACTCAAAGTTGTTAACCAGAGCCGTTTTCATGTTCTCTGGTGCTGTTGGCATGTGTGGGGCCATATCAGTCTCGCCATCTTTGTACTTACCAACAAGAGCCGCAGATGACGCACGAGCTGGACCGTATGAAATCCAGGAAGCTTGCGCAGCCAAAGGCTCAGTTCCAGTTGCGTACTTGATAAAGTCCATGGCCAATTCTTTGTTTGGCGCGCCTTTTGGAATAACGAATAAGTCAAAATCAAGAATCTGACCATCCCAAACAAT
>CALHOI010000002.1 GCA_938035525.1 uncultured Granulosicoccaceae bacterium | reverse complement strand
ATTAAATAACGGAATACGAATAAGTAAGGGGCTGATGAGTTTTTGAAAACGCATGGTTCGGCGCTTGTCTCTGTACTGCTCTACTAATTCCAATGTGCTTTTGTCCATCACATTAGAAATAATACCCATGCGTTGTAATCGACCAATGAGGTTAACGACTTCGGTAATCGATAAGTCTGGCGATTCATTGGCAATCAGGTAGTAATAAATGGTGCTTAGGGTGCACTTGCCATCCAGTCTGCCTACCAAAGCGTAAGCGCGACTGTTAAGCCTAATGTGCTCGCCGGAGAGTTCATCCTGAAGTAAAAACCAGCGTTCGCCGCGATAAACATGAACGTGGACTTTAATGTGGTTACGCAGCTTCGGGCTCAGGTCGGCTAGTCGTGCCCATATCTCATCTACCGAGACGAATGAATCACTCATTACAGACCCGATTTCCACACCCACAATCGCATTTTAGCGATCAGTTTGTGTGTCCATATCCAGACCAGTGGCGCGTTACCCACTCTAATTTTTGCCACACCGCGCATGCCCGGTCGAAGCTTGTCACTCATTTGTGATAGTTCTGCTTCAACAGAGAACACACTTTTGCGATCTCGTACCAGTGCTACCGGCACAATACTTTTTGTGGTGAGTTCGTGTTTGTTACCCGGCAAAGCTGAAAATCGCAACACACCGGGTTGATTGGGTTCGACTCCTGCTACATCGTGCTCATCAATTTCCAACACAAGCCGGTAGGCCTCCATGGACGCCACTTCAAACAGGACATCGCCAACGTCAACAGGTGCACCAAGAGACTGATTTAAATCACCGCTGACCAACACACCATCAAAGGGTGCAGTTAACCGGGAGCGATTTAATTTTTGTTCAATTAAGGCAAGCTCAGCATCCACTTGCGCTTTTTTAGCTTGCAGCATGCCCAGCTCTGATCGATCTCGCAGGCTTAAAGCGCGAGCCAACGACGTATCAAGCTTACCCAGTTCGCCCAGCCACTTTTCTTTTTCTATTAGCAGGTCACGATCTTCAAGTGTGGCAATCACCTGCCCCGCTTTTACAGCATCACCGGCTCTTGCATGCGCCGATTTAACATACCCGGCTTGTGGTGCAACCAGCACTTGTTTATCAGAGCCTTCAATACTGGCTTGCGCCGACACATTATGCGGTACCGGTAAAAACAGGAATGCCAACAAGCCAAGGCACCCAGCGCCCGCCAGTACTTTACCTTTGGTTGTTGTGGGTAGTTTGCGTCTGTTAAAAGTAGATTGCACATGCTCACGCGCACGCGATGCGTACGAACGTTGTTCCTGCTTAATTAATTGCAGTACCGGCCCCATGGGTGCTAGCACTTTTGCAGCCGAGTTGACCTCGTCTGCCGATAAGCCATCGGTGCGTTCAAGCAACACCGCCCCAATCACGTCATTGTTTGAATAAAGAGGAACCGTGCACGCCAACATGCCATCTTGCGATGTCTGCAACTCCTTGTGCGCGCGGGTCATCATGAGTTCGGCCGCTTTGGGGTCGGCCATGTTAATAATGGTTTGTTGATCAGCAGCCTCTTCCATGGCTGACTCAATAACACGAACCAACGCACGACGATCATCAAAACTGGCAACCTGAGAAATTGCCTGTAGCGCAATAGCCGCACCTTTTTTTAATCCAACACTGACCCGTTCGCATTGCAAATCAGCAGCAAGCGTGTTGGCAGCCTCTAAACAGGCCGCATACAAGTTATTGTGAGAAAGCACCTGCTCGGCAAGCTTAATCGACACACCACCACTAGAACCAACAACGTTACCAACCACACTATCCAAAGAGCCTAACCACATGCCTCCCCATTGCACCAGTTGTACAACCGCGGCTTGCTGCGATTGACTGCGTGCAACGATATGCATAACCACAACATAGTTGCTGCTTTCGTTCGAGATGGGGATGGCGATGTGATCGACGGATTGTTGATCGGTGTCGAGTGATTTTTGTGCAGCCCTTATGAGTACGTCGTCTGCGGCAAGTGCCTCGTTGGCCAATATGCCCAGAGCCGAGGCTTGATCATCACTGGCGGGCCAATGTGCCAAAACCGCATCTAAGCGCGCGTCTGCAACCGAAAAAACCGCGCCGCGTAACACGCCCGCCACCATCTTGCACTGCCAGGCCAGCCAGGCTTCGGCAACAGCACGGCGTTGTTCTGCACGCTCAGCAACATCAGCTTCCTGCGGGCGCTGAAGGTCCGATTCGGGTCCGGTTGTCTCTTTTGCTAAGGCTTGTGCCACAGTTTGCCGCGATCTAGGGTTCTTCTATAGACCCCATGAATAGCAACTTGCAAGCCACTCACTAACCCAAACAGGCCAGTCGGACGCGCAGAATTGTTATGCGGTTGGCGGTTTTACCTTAAGTTGGCCACGGTTATAAGCGCGATTGGCGTTTTCAGTGGTGTTACGGTCTGGAGGCGCGCTTTTCGGCGCATGGCAGCTGCAAACCATAACTGCATTATTGTGCAACAAACTCCCCAATCCATTCCTGCCCGGAACTGGACGTAAAACGCAGCTTGCTACCACCGCTGAACACGTTGTAACAGGACCACACTTGAGACGGCGGCCACTGCGAACAATATTGACCCTGCGTGTGTTTCCAGTTGCCCAAACTGGGCCGACCTTCCACATAGGTGGTGGTGCCGTCGCGATGAAATGTCTGCGAGGCTTTTGTTTCGCCTTCGTAAACCACAGACTTGCCCGCTAACAGGTTCTCAATGTCATTCCCCGTCACCGCAGTCCATTGAGACGCCATGGCGGAAAAAACACCGGCAATCAACAGCAGCGCGACCAACGTTGAACGGATTACTTTTGTTGCACTCGACATGCTGGCCGACATGCTGGTAGGCATGCAGGCTGAGTAAAGGGCCGCTGCTTGATCCGAATACAGTTTGGTGTTCATGAGATTTATTCCCAGAGTGCTATAAAAACTGAGATCAATTTGAGCTGATTTGGTTCACATTGGATGCGCACAAGTGCACGGCCGCATGCACGAGGCAGTGTGAAAAATGCCTTGCTTGAGCGAGCTGGTGTAAGCAGAACAGGAAAACTGGAGCGGGAAACCAGGTTCGAACTGGCGACCTCAACCTTGGCAAGGTTGCGCTCTACCAACTGAGCTATTCCCGCACCGATCTCCCTATTGTGGGTTCACCAAGTCCGCCTGTCAAGGCCCTGCGTCTACTTGTGGTCCAAATCTGGGCTGTGAGCATAATTTGTTTACGTATCCTCAGCTGTGCTGAATGCCGCACGCATGTACCCGACCATAGACCAGATGGTGAGTGCCGTAGCGATATACAAAGCAACCAGCCCAATTTGATAAATCGGCAGTGATGCAATGTCGTGCAAATACAGCAAACACGCCAGGGCGGTGATTTGCGATGCGGTTTTCACCTTGCCCATCCAGCCCACGGCCACTTTGCCGCGCTGGCCCATTTCAGCCATCCATTCACGCAACGCACTGATGGTTATTTCGCGCCCTATGATGACAATGGCCGGTATGGTTAACCATGGGCTGTTATCAAATTCGACTAACAGTATCAGCGCTGTTGCGACCATCAGTTTGTCGGCAACCGGGTCAAGGAACGCGCCAAAGCGACTTTCCTGGTTCCACTTACGCGCAAGGTAACCATCGAGCCAGTCGGTAATGCCAGCAATCACAAAGATAAAACAAGACAGCGGTCGTGCCCAGGAGTACGGTAAATAAAACACCACGATAATCACCGGCAACAATGCTATTCGCAACAGCGTTAGCAGTGTGGGTATCGAGGTTAAATTGTGATTAGGCACAGCGTTACTCCTTTGATTGCACCTTAGGCAGCAGACCACCCGGGTGCAGCTCATCATAAATTCGTGACGCCAACTCAGAGCTGATACCTGGCACAGCCGCGATGTCTTCTACGCCTGCTTTGTTCAACTTTTGAATACCGCCAAAATGCGTCAGTAACGCTTTTCGTCTTTTTGGGCCAAGGCCTTTTATATCTTCCAGTGACGACTTTTGTCGCTTCTTCGCACGTTTACTTCGATGCCCTGCTATGGCAAACCGATGCGCCTCGTCGCGTATCTGTTGAATAAGCAATAAAGCCGCCGAATCGTTGTTCAGCTGTTTTTCCGTTTTTTGTCGACACAAAATTAGGGTCTCATCACCTGGACGCCGATCGGGTCCTTTTGAAACACCCACCACTTCTACCGACTCTATTTGCAGTTCTTTCATGACGTCCAGTGCCACACTGATTTGCCCTTTGCCGCCATCAATAAAGATGATATCTGGCAGATCGGCGTTTTCTTTTAGCAAGCGCGTATAACGTCTGGTTAAGGCCTGACGCATAGCGGCGTAATCGTCTCCGGGCGTAATATCACTGATGTTGAATCGGCGATACTGCTGTTTATCGGGACCTTCTGCATTAAACACTACACAGGAGGCTACCGTAGCTTCACCCATGGTATGACTGATATCAAAGCACTCCATCCGGCTGGGGATATCATCCAGCTCGACTAATTCGCGTACTGCATCCATGCGGGCAGCCATACCCGAGCGCGACGCCAGCCGGGTGGCCAATGACACATCGGCATTGGTCAGCGCCATGGTTTGCAACTTTGCCCGTTCACCTCTGACCTTATGGCTTATTGTGACACTTCCATTGGCCCGGCTACTGAAAATCTCTTGCAACAATTGAGAATCGTTAACAGGTTCTGAGGTTATGATCTCGCGTGGCACGTCGTGCTCAAGGTAAAACTGTGAAATAAAGGCGTTGAGTATTTCCGCGCTGGTGCTTTGCGCAGGCGTGGTGGGGAAAAAAGCCTTATTACCCAGATTGGTCCCGTTTCGCACAAAAAACACTTGCACACAGCTTTGCCCACCACGGGTGGCGACCCCAACGTAGTCGGCATCTTCACGATCACGCATGGTGTTGCTCAAATCGTTAACGGCTTTCAAATTACCAATCTGATCGCGTAACTTGGCCGCCAGTTCAAATTCCAGCGCCTCGGATGCGTCTTCCATTCGGGCTGCCAGTTTGTCGATGACCTCGGTAGATTTACCTTCCAGCACCTTCATGCTCATGGCCACATCGTGAGCGTAGTCTTCGGGGCTAATGTGTTTAACGCAAGGCGCGGTACAACGTTGAATTTGGTACTGCAAACATGGCCTTGAGCGATTGAGAAAATAACTGTCTTCGCATTGGCGAACACGAAACAGTTTTTGCACCAGGCTTAGAGAACGTTTAACGGATCCGGCGCTGGGGTATGGCCCAATGTACTTTCCTTTTGCTCGCCGTGCGCCACGTTGATACGAAATGCGTGGGTACTCATCGCGAACCGAAATAAAAATGTACGGATAGCTTTTGTCATCACGCAACACCACGTTGTATCGTGGCCGATGCTCTTTAATCAGGTTATGTTCCAGCAACAGGGCTTCAGCGGCACTGGCTGTAACGGTGACTTGTACATCACTTATGTGTGACACCAGCACACGGGTTTTGGGGCTGTCTAGGTTTTTCTGGAAGTAGCTGGACAGACGGTTTTTTAAATTGCTGGCTTTGCCGACATAGATAATGTCTTCTTGTGCATTAAACATGCGATACACGCCAGGCCTGTCTGTCACAGTGCGCAGAAATCCCTCGGCATCGAACACGCGATCTGCACCAACATCGTTGTTAGAACCCGCGTTGTCTGGGTTACTGCTGTCTGAGTCAACGCTCATAAGCTCACCACATGTTTGTCGTACAACTAAAGATACAAACCGGCTAGTACTGTATCAGAGCAGAACCCCAAGTAAAACCGCCACCGAATCCTTCGATTAACAACAGTTGACCAGGCTGTATATCCCCCGATCGTACAGCCGAATCCAATGCCAATGGAATGGAGGCGGCCGAGGTGTTGCCATGCTTTGCCACTGTGTTAACAACCTTACTCATTGGCATGTTCAACTTTTTTGCTGTTGCGCTAATGATGCGCTTATTGGCCTGGTGGGGCACCAACCAATCGATTGCAGAGCGATCAAGACCATTGGCTTCCAACGTTTCTTCGACAATAGCACCCAGCGTGCGTACTGCCATCTTGAACACATCAGAGCCTTCCATTTCCACAAAGGCCCGGCCCTCTTGCACAGCACTGTAATTATTAGACACGCCACTGGGCACGTGCAATAGCTTGGCGTAGTCACCATCGGCATGCAGGTGCGTGGACAATATACCCGGCTGCGTATCGGCTTTGAGTACAACTGCACCAGCACCATCACCAAACAACACGCAGGTGTTGCGATCGGTCCAGTCAATGATGCGCGAAAAGGTTTCCGCGCCAACCACCAATGCACACTTTGATGATCCGGTTTGAATAAATTTATCAGCCACAGCCAGCGCATAAACAAAACCGGTACACACTGCCTGCACATCAAATGCAGGACAACCGTGGATATCCAATCGACTTTGTAGCAGGCAAGCGGTGCTGGGAAACACTTGATCGGCGGTGGTGGTGGCAACAACAATCAAATCAACTTGATCAGCAGTAATACCCGCAGCATCGATAGCACGACGCGATGCGTGCTCGGCTAAATCGACGGTAAATTCGCCTTCTGCGGCAATGTGGCGTTGCTCGATACCCGTGCGTTCACGAATCCATGCATCACTGGTATCAACCATGGATTCCAGTTCAGCATTACTGAGCACCTTTTCTGGCAGGTAACTGCCTGTGCCGACTATTCTGGAATGGGTTGCCACTGTGTTACGCAATACTGCTAACGGATTGACTCATGCGCTCGGTAATCATGGAAGGAACATCGTTATCAATTTCGAGCAAGGCAATGTTTATCGCGTTAGCAAATGCCAGCGCGTCAGCACCACCATGGCTTTTAATAACGACCCCTTTCAAGCCAAGCAAACTGGCACCGTTGTAACGACGCGGGTCGATTCGGTTACCAAATGAACGCAACACGGGTTTTGCCAACAAGCCAATCAGTTTGTTGACAGGTGTGCGCATAAATTCTTCTTTTAAATAATGAGACACCATGTGCGCAACACCTTCACTGGTTTTTAACGACACGTTACCCACAAAACCATCGCAGACAACCACATCGGCACGCTCAGTGTAAATTTCATTGCCTTCGACAAAACCAATGTAATTCAAGTTGCTGTCGGCCAGTAAAGCTGCGGCGTCTTTAACTTGTACGTTACCTTTGATGTCCTCAGAGCCAATGTTGAGCAAGCCCACGCTGGGATGCGCCTTTGCATCAATGGCTTCAGCCAAAATTGACCCCATGGCAGCAAACTGAAACAGGTGTTCGGCACTGCAATCGACGTTTGCACCCAGATCAAGCATGTGGGTATGCCCGTTCAGTGCAGGAATGGTTGTTGAAATAGCGGGCCGATCAATACCGGGGACGGTTTTAAGCACAAATTTACTGACCGCCATGAGCGCGCTGGTGTTGCCCGAACTGACACACGCTGCAGCACGACCAGACTTAACCTGATCGATAGCAATGCGCATGGAGGATTTTTTCTTGTTGCGAAGTGCAATGGCGACCGTGTCTTCCATGGTGACCACTTCACTGGCTTCGACAATTTGTGCTCGCCCTTCGGGCAAGGGCTTATCACCAATGTGCCGGTTGATTTCCTGCGGGTCACCAACAAGCAACAGAGTGGCATCAGGGCGCTGGCTAAGTACTTGCCGGACCGCCTCGACGATGACTCCTGTCCCCTTATCGCCACTCATCGCATCAACGGCGACCGTGAGATTTTTTTTCATAGCGGAACGGCCACGAATAAAGATGACGCTCTTTTATTTGAGCCTGGCAGCGCCACCTTGCGACGCTCTAGTCTTCGTCGTCGTCTTCTACTTCGACTGCTTCAACGACCTGCTTACCACGGTAAAAACCATCGGGTGTAATGTGATGGCGGCGATGCAACTCACCAGTAGTTGGGTCAGTTGCCAGCGTAGCGCCAGTGAGTTTGTCATGCGAACGTCGCATGCCACGACGCGATGGTGTTTTTCGGCTTTTCTGAACGGCCATGGGTTGTTCCAGTCTTAAAGTTAATTATTAATGTAGATCAAGATTCTTCAGCACGTCGAACGGCTTGGGTTTGTCGGTCGACTGCGCTGGTTTATCTTGATCATCTTGTTCACTACCGTCTTGCGGCTTGTTGCTTTTTGCGCCAACCTGATTAGCATTAATCGGGTTAGCGCCAATCATGTGTTCACTGGCATTGCACGCATCCATTTGTGCGTGCTTGGCCACCGTTGGCAAATGCAGTATCAATTCGTCTTCGAACAAATCAACCACATGTATTTGGCCATGTTCGTCTAACACCACAGGATCCATTCCATCAGGCATGGCATTGGCAGCGTCGAGCGATTTGGCAAAAACCAATTCGAACGATTCGTCTACCTCGTGTTGCATTGGCTCGAGGCAACGTTGACACTGCATGCTGAAACTGGTCTTCAAACTACCGGCAATCAGCACCGTATTTTTACGACGCGAAAACCTGAAAGTGGCGTGCATTTCGCCCTCGTCGTTGAGCAATAACTCCCGTAAACGGCCGAATTGCGCCAGTGGCAAATTCACGCTGTAAACAGTGGATTCTCGCGCCAGCAAGTCCGGATTAAATCGGCTGGGAGTTGGCTTGACCATAACCCGCCAATGTTACCGAAAAGGGTAAATTGGCGCAAGCGGAAGTTCCAGAATTTGCGTAAGCTGGCCAGCTATGGATTACCAACACCCTCACATCCTGCTTGGCTCTGGTTCGCGCTATCGCGCGCAACTGCTCGATCGTCTGGGATTGACGTTTGACACCGCAAAACCCCACTGCGACGAAGCAGCTTTTGACGCTGAACTGCCGGCTGATCTGGCACAACGCCTGGCCCACACCAAAGCAAAAAGCCTGCTGGACGCCCATCCACAAGCCATTATTATCGGGTCAGATCAAGTCGCCGCCGTGGGTGACACGCACTTGGGAAAACCGGGCACGCCAGCTGTTGCTCGCGAGCAGCTGCACAAGATGACAGGCCAATCGATTGTGTTCCACACCGCCTTGTGTGTTATTGATGGAAGTTCTGGGCAAACGTTGCAGGGCATTGACCAAACCACGGTTAAGCTGCGCCCACTCAGTGATCAGGAAATTGATCGTTATGTTGATGCTGAAATGCCGCTCGATTGCGCTGGTAGTTTCAAGGTGGAGAAGCTTGGCATCAGTTTGTTTGAATCGGTACGTTCTGAAGACCCAACGGCATTGATCGGGTTGCCCTTAATTATGCTAAGCCAATTTCTACGCCAGCTGGGCGTGAGTGTGCCCTAGAGCTCGCCAGGTAATACACCAAACCAGCTTTGCAAAAATACAATAATCAACTGCAGGGTGATAGCGGCAAATATGCCTGCAATGACATCGTCGACCATGATGCCCAATCCGCCAGAAACGCGTTTATCGGCCACACCAATCGGCCATGGTTTGAGTACATCAAACAACCTGAACAAGACAAAACCCAGAGCCACAAACCACAGCGAGCGTGGTGCGGCGATCATGGTGATCAGGTAACCCACCCACTCATCAAACACGATAGCCGGGTGATCGTGCACGCCAAGATTATTTGCGCAGGTATCGCACAACCAGACCCCAAGCGCGAACAACACCAGAATAATCACGCAGTACACTGCCAGATTACTGGGCATCAGGAACACCATCGGTACCGCCGCCAGCGTGCCAAACGTGCCTGGTGCTTTTGGTGCCAACCCGGAGCCGGCCCCTAAAGCCAGAAAATTTGCCGGACTGGCAAGCAATTGCTTGCTAGTGACTCTATCCACTTTTTTTCATTTCGAGTGGTCGCAACGCAATGGCTAACTTGTCTAGCACACCATTAACGTATTTATGACCTTGATCAGCACCAAAGCGTTTGGTGATTTCTATGGCTTCGTTAATGACAACGCGTGCGGGGATGTCCAAATGATGCATAAATTCGCAGGTACTGATTCGCAGCACACATCGCTCGATAGGATCGAGGTCTTCGATGGGGCGATCTAATGCGGGGCTGAGTTTTTCGTCGATGGCATCTGGGTCTTTTGCGACCGTGTCGAACAATTTTACGAAGTAGTCTTCGTCGACCAGTGACATTTCCTGGCGTTCGATAATTTCTTTTCGCACGGTTGACACGTCGCCATGAGAAAGCTCCCACTGATAAAGCGCCTGCAGTGCGCGCTCCCGAGCGTAACGTCGGGCTTGACTGACGCTGACGTTATTCTTTGCCATTTAAGCTAGCCATGTAAGTCAACCATCAAGCGCTGAAAATCAAAGAGCGAGTACGCGCAAGTCGCGCACCGAATACCGCAAACTCTACCATTTAGCTACGGCGCCATGTGGTTTTTCCACCGGCATCTTCCAGCGTAATGCCGGCTTGTGCGAGCTGATCGCGAATGTCATCGCTGCGTTGCCAGTTTTTTTCGGCGCGTGCTGTATTGCGCTCGGCAATCAGGGCATCGATGTCGCTACTGCTTAAGTCCCCCGATTTGGCAGGTGCACCCTGCAACGCGGCTTCAGGGTCGGCTTGCAATAAACCGAGTCTGTCGCCCAGGGCGCGCAGCGTGTTCGCCAGCTTGGTGGCTTGTGCAGACTCTGGTGAATCCAGCTTGTTGATTTCCCCGGCCAAGTCAAACAACACCGCAAACGCCTCAGCCGTGTTTAAGTCATCGTTCATTGATTCGTTAAACCGGTCTACATAAGATTGCTCGATGCCAGCATTGGCATTGTTTAGGGTTCCGCGCAGGGAGGTATACAGTCGCTGCAATGCCGCCCGGGCAGCGTCGAGTTGAGCGGTCGAATAATTTAACGCGCTGCGGTAGTGCGAGTTAACAATAAAGAAGCGCAGCTCTTCGCCTGTGTACTCTTTGAGCACCTCACGAACAGTAAAAAAATTATCCAGCGACTTGGACATTTTTTCTTCATCGACCCTGACGAATCCATTGTGCATCCAGTAGTTGGCAAACGTTTTATCGTGCGCAGCTTCGCTCTGGGCTCTTTCATTTTCGTGGTGCGGAAATTGTAAATCCATACCACCGCCGTGGATGTCAAACTGCTCACCGAGCAGGCTTTTAGCCATGGCCGAACATTCGATATGCCAGCCCGGCCTGCCCTCACCCCAAGGCGACGGCCAGCTAGGCTCACCCGGTTTAACCGACTTCCACAAAACAAAATCCATGGGGTCGTGCTTGTGGTGATCAACGGCAACGCGCTCACCTGCCCGCATGTCTTCAAGCTTGCGACCCGAGAGCTTGCCGTAGCCTGCAAATTTTGACACCGAGTAATAGACATCACCGTTGTCGGCCGCGTATGCCATGCCTTTTTCGATGAGCACATCGATTAATGCGACCATCTGATCAATAGCAGCAGTGGCTCTGGGCTCGTGCGTGGGGCGCAGCACGTTCAAAGCGGTTTCGTCTTCGATCATGGCGTCAATAAAGCGGTCGGTCAAAACGTCGACTGGTTCATTATTCTGGGCTGCCCGGGCAATAATTTTGTCATCGACGTCGGTGACATTGCGAACATACGTAACATCAAGGCCCAGTGCTTGTAGGTGCCGATACAGCACATCAAACACGATAAACATGCGAGCATGACCAATGTGACAATAGTCGTATACCGTTATACCGCACACATACATGCCTACTTTGCCCGGCTCACGCGGGGTAAAAAGCTCTTTTTGACGGGATAAACTATTATATATTTGCAGCATGTTAATCGCGGCTAGTGACAAATTCTCGGGTACAGGCAAACTGTAGCAGATTACCCGATGGATACTGCACCCAAGCGATGGCACAAAACCCGCTAAAATTAGCACAGCAACAACAAAACAGTTTCAGGAACGAGCATGTTTTTTCCCCGAATAGCAAATAGACTGGGTCGAACCCTGCGTTTGACCTCAGTATCCTCTATCGCCCCTATTGCCCTGGTCGCCTCCATGGTATTTGCTCCTGCGGCACTTATCGGTAGTGCATTTGCCGATGACAGCGCAAACGACCCGCCGCGCGTTCGGTTGGTCACCTCGCAAGGCGATATGGTCATTGAGCTGGCAGAAAAACGGGCACCCATTACTGTTAAAAATTTCCTGCAGTACGTTGATGACGGCTTCTACGACGGCACGATTTTCCATCGGGTTATCGAAGGCTTCATGATTCAAGGTGGCGGGTTTAACGCCGCTTATGAGCGCAAGTCAACACGTCAGGCCATCCCTAATGAAGCCAACAACGGCCTGCGTAACAAACGCTATAGCATTGCCATGGCACGAACCAACGCACCGCATTCGGCCACCGCACAGTTCTTCATTAACAGCGAAGACAACCACAATCTTGATCATTCAGCACCCACTGCTCGTGGCTGGGGATACGCCGTATTTGGTCGCGTTGTAGAAGGTCAGAATATCGTTGATCAAATTTCTCAGGTTGCCACAGGCCCTGCAGGACGCTTTAGCCGCGACGCGCCACGAGAACAAATCGTCATTACCGAAGCAAGACTGATTGTGCCTGCACCTGTCGAACCTTCGGTACAGGCAGAAAACGCAGCTGAAAATCAGGTAAAAAAAACCAACAGCGCTGACGTTAAAAAACAAGCCGAGGCCGACCCGGTCAAAGCTGAAAAAGCACCAGTCGCAAAATCTATCGCTGCTCAATAAGGGCAGCGATACGACACAGCAGCATTAGTTGCCGTACTTGAGTTGCAGTGATTGAGTTGCAGTGATTGAGTTGCAGTGATTGAGTTGCAGTGATTGAGTTGCAGCGCTTGAGTTGCGGTACCTGAGCTGCAGCACCCAGTTGCTATCCCTAGTTGCGGTACAATGGTGGCTCTACAATATTCGCAGAGCACTTTGAATGAACGTAACTATCAAAACCGACAAGGGAGATATCTCTCTCGAACTGGACGAGACGGCAGCTCCCGAGACCTGTGCCAACTTCAAGCGTTACGCTGAAGAAGGCCACTACAACGGCACCATCTTCCATCGCGTCATACCTGGATTCATGATCCAAGGCGGCGGTTTCGATGCAGACATGAATCAAAAACCGACCCACGACAACATTAAAAACGAAGCCAACAACGGTTTGGTCAATGCTGTGGGCACCATCGCCATGGCCCGCACCCCAGACCCGCATTCAGCCAGCTCGCAATTTTTCATCAATTTAAAAGACAACGATTTTCTGAACTTCACTGCCGAGACCTCTCAAGGTTATGGCTATTGCGTGTTCGGTAAAACCGTTGCCGGTATGGAAACAGTCACTGCCATTGAAGGCGTTGCAACAGGCCCGCATGGTCATCATCAGGATGTGCCCATTGATGCCGTGGTCATTGAATCTGTCACTATCAGCTAAGCGTCGCTACTTAACACCATGTCTGAGCCTACGCTGATTGATTTAAGCTCAGCAGATAAATCGGGTGCTGATAAAGAACCACCGGTGTTCTTTATCAGCGATCTGCATCTCGTCCCCGCCCAAGCCGACACCATTGCATTAAGCTTGCGCTTTTTCTCAATGGCGCAACAAGCCAAAGCTGTGTTTATTATTGGTGATTTATTCGAATACTGGCTTGGTGACGATGCAGCTGACCCTCAACTTCAAACTGTTTACGATGCCTTAACTGATCTGAGCAACAGCGGTGTCGCTGTGTACCTGATGCACGGTAACCGTGACTTTTTACTCGGCGAGCAATTCGCCACCCGTGTAGGTGCCTCACTGCTATTCAATGATCACGTGCTACTCAAGGTTGGTACAAAACAATTTTCGTTAATGCACGGCGATACATTGTGTACCGATGACGTTGGTTACCAAGGCCTGCGCAGTATGGTGCGTGACACACAATGGCAACACGATTTTTTAGCCTTGAGTATTGATGAACGTATTGCGCAGGCACAAGCACTGCGCGAAAAAAGTAAAGCCGCCGTATCAGAGAAAAGCGCTGGCATTATGGATGTTAATGAAAACGCAGTGATTAACCATCTGCAATCACACGTGAACGATGCCCTGATACACGGGCATACTCACAGACCTCATGACCATAACGTGTCGATAGACCGGCAAAAGGCCCGCCGAGTAGTGCTAGGCGATTGGCAACCCGACCATGCCATGATTGCTCGATTTGAAAACGATATGCTAACGCTGGAGAGGTTTGAGTAAACTGTTTTTTATCTGATTAATGTTAATCGATTAGTGGTAATCGACTAATCAGCTGTGCTGACCTTGCACTGTTTCTCGATATTCGTTTTCCATATCGCGGATAACTTGCATCTCTTCACGGGTGAATCCTGCTTGAAGGCGTGCTTCGTCGTTGTATGGGCTGCGTAAATAAGCACTGGAAGGCCCAGCTAATAAATCACGAAAAACGGCAGCACCATCTAACCCACGTTGCTCACACACATACCGAAACCAGCGATTGCCGATCGCGACGTGGGTTATTTCATCGGTGTAAATGCGTTGCAAAATAGCGGCACTATCAATGTCTTTTTGCGCTTCCAATTTTTTAATCATGGGTGGTGCTACATCAAGGCCCCGCGCTTCGAGGATGCGCGGTACCAAAGCCATGCGTACCAGAATATCGTGATCAGTTCTTAGCGCCATATCCCACAGGCCAGTGTGCGCGTTGTGTTCGCCATAGTAACTGTTGTGGTGTAGCAAGTGATTTGACAGCAACATAAAGTGCTCGCCTTCGTCACTGGCCACTTTAAGCCAATCGCTTACATAGTCCACAGGCACATCGCGGAAACGATACACCGCATCCAGGGCCAGGTTAATGGCATTGAATTCAATGTGCGCCAATGAATGCAATAAAGCAATGCGACCAGCCAGGCTACCCAAGCCGCGCCGGGCCAGGTGCTTTGCATCAACCAGCGCAGGCTTTGCTGGCCTGCCCGGCTCCTTTAGTTTAATCACCTTGGATGCACTGGGCTTGGCCAACGCATCTGCGCGTTGTAATTCTGAAAGCGCTTGCCAATTGGTGTACAACGCAATGCTGCGCTGGGCTTTTTCCTGTGGGTGGGCATGCATCAACACCTGTTCAACGGCAAGCAGGATATCGTCCGTTATCGGTGACACGGGTTCAGTCACGTATCACCTTCAGTGCTGCCAGCGGTTGTCGGTGGAGGTGGCGGTGTTAGCGAACTAAAAAGCTCGCGACTGTTCAGTGGCTTATCGCCCAAATGTGCTTGCAACAAACGTCGCATGAGCGGTTTTATTTCTTTTAGTACTGACGCATCATCAATATCAAATTCAGCCAAAGCCAATAAGGTGCGACCACTGAGCGGCACACCAACATCCAGGGTTTCGCCATCGGGGTGGAACACGGCTTCGGGCTGCTGCTTCTTTGGAATAGCGATATGTTTATCTTCCTGGGGTACCAGCACGGCCTGTGATGAACCGGGATAAAACAAATAGTGCTCATCAGCTTGCAGGCTTTCACCATCGTTTCGGCAGTGCGCAAAGTCTGGCAATAACCCCAGGGTGTCGAGTAACTGTACTTCAAAGCGCCGTAACACCGGCTCGGGTGTGTCTTCATTTGCTGCTAACTCGGACAAGCTTAGCGCGTAATGGGCAAACAGATTTTGGTAGGGCTGGTCTTTGGCCAGCAAACGAATCATGATTTCGTTTAAGTAATAGCCACACGGTAATGCCTTGCCTTGCAATACCAGCGCTTTGCCGCTTTCTTCTATGCCGGTTAAGGTGCGAAGCTCGTGTTCTCCCCACCACGAGACCAATAAAGGTTGAAATGGCTGATACAAAGCTCGTGTGCGCGGCTTGGATGATCGCGCGCCTTTTGCCAATAATGATACGCGACCGTGATTCAGTGAAAAAAAATCAACAATAAAGTTGGCATCACCATACTGGGTATAATGCAATAGGTAACCCGCCTCTAGTGAGACAGCTTCACTCATGGTTTTTCATAACTCATGGTTTTTCATAACTCACGGTTTTTCATAACCAAGCGACCGCAACGCGCGCTCGTCATCAGCCCAGCCTTCCTTGACCCTGACCCAAAGTTGTAAAAACACTTTGTTATCAAATAACACTTCCATTGACTTACGCGCGCGCGAACCTACTTCTTTTAAACGCTCGCCACCTTTGCCAATAATGATGCCTTTTTGAGAGTTTCTCTCTACCCAAATAACTGCTCCTATGCGCAACAATTCTGGCGACTCTTCAAATTGCTCAATTTCCACGGTTAAGGCATACGGCAATTCAGCAGATAAAAATCGGGTCAGTTGCTCGCGAACGGCTTCTGATGCCAAAAAGCGCGATGAGCGATCGGTTAAATCGTCTTCACCAAATTGAAACGGTGCCACCGGCATATGCTTAATAACGCTGGATTCCAGTTCGGACACACCATCACCTGATCGCGCACCAATGAGCAAAACATCCTGCAAGTTCTCATGGCTGGGCAGCTGGGTTAAGTACGGGAGCAATTCGGATTTGTTTTTTACCGTATCGATTTTATTAACCACAATATAAAATGGTGTTCCCGCATTGCTAACTAAATCATAAGTGCGTTTGTCGTCATCGTTCCAGACCATGGCCTGCACCAGCATTAATACCGCATCAACATCATGCAACGATGATGAGGCTGTTTTATTAAGCACCTGATTAAGCGCACGTTTACCATCAACATGAATACCCGGCGTATCCACATAAATAATCTGAACGCTGCCTTCGGTTTTAATGCCGATAATGCTGTGACGAGTGGTTTGCGGCTTGTGCGCTGTGATACTGAGCTTTTGGCCAATCAAGCGATTCAGCAATGTCGACTTTCCCACATTGGGTCTGCCAACTATGGCAATGGTGCCGCAATGGGTTTGGGAATCACTGCTGTGATTGTTACTGGTGTCTGTCATGCCGACAGTGTAACAACTGACCACAAAATCTGTGGCATTTGCACAGCCTTTCGCGCCGCTTACTGTGGAAGCAGTACCGAGGCTTGATCTAATATCTCGGCGGCAGCCGTTTGCTCCGCCTTTCGACGACTGCTGGCTACTGCACTCACGTTGACATCGTAAGCGCTAATTTGACAGTTAACTGTGAAGGCCAACTCGTGGGATTTTCCTTCTGTTTTCACCACACTGTAAACAGGACGTTCCAGCCCCCGTCCCTGCAGCAACTCCTGCAATCGGGTTTTCGGGTCTTTGAGCTCTTCTGCCGGGGTAATGTTATTCAAGCGCTCGGCAAACAACCTTAGAACAAGGTCTCTGGCGGTAAAAAAATCAGCGTCGCGATAGGTTGCACCAATCAGTGATTCAACCAGATCTGCCAAAGTGGAATCTCTATTGAACCCACCACTGCGCAGCTCTCCTGTGCCCATGCGAAGAAATTCACCCAGCTCCAATTCACGGGCGATCATCGCCAATGTGGATCCGCGCACCAAGGACGCACGCAGCCGACTCAGGGCACCTTCGTTTAACTCAGGGTGTTTTTCGTGAATAACGTCGGCGATAACAAAGTTGAGTAACGAGTCGCCAAGGTATTCCAGGCGCTCGTAATTGATGTTGCCAACCGAGCGGTGTGATAAGGCTTCTTCGACGAGGGATTCGTCTTTGAATTCGTAGCCTAAACGTTTATAAAGACGAGGCAGCTCGTTCAATGACAACCTGCCTCATCTTTAAGCATTACTTCTCGCCTGCAACCTTTTTGAAAGACGTGACAACATAGATGTTGCTCAGTAGATTAGCGCGTTTTTCGTAGTCTACTTCAACTTGATAGCCTTTAGCGCCGTCTTTGGTTAGCTTGATGGTGTCTTCGGGTTTCAGGTCCCACAAATTATTGTGGCGATAGGCCGTATTGATAGAGGCCATAACCTTACTTTTAGGAGCTCGCATCAGATCAGCGTTGGCTTGTGTATCATCCGCAATTTTTGACACAGTCATGAATTCAACATAACCGGGTACAACTTTGAATGCGAACAATCCAACAAAGGCCAATAGCCCAACCAGACAAAACACACCTATAAAAGACATGCCCGTCTGCTTCGACGCTAATCGACGCGATAGAACTGAAGGTACTACTTTTACTGCTGAATCGCTCATTGGATTCGGTCTCCTAGTCGGCTCCATAAGATGCCTTTATTCCAGTGCATCCAGATGTATTTGGCCTTTCCAACCAGGTTGGCTTCAGGAACGAAGCCCCAGAAGCGACTGTCGTTACTGTTGTCACGATTATCGCCGAGCATAAAATACATACCCTCGGGTACGGTTACGCTGTATTCGGTGATAGACCCGGTATCGTCAACAACCACATCGCTATCTGTAATGCCTAAATTTCTGCTGGGAAACGGCATTCCGCGACCACTGTCGAAGACCAATATTTCGTGTGCCTCTTCACCTAGCGTTTCGCTAAGCACAGCTGCACCTTCCGTAATATCGTCCGTTCCAGGCATCACATAAGCTTCGTTAGCCGAATAGTCGACCGGCTCACCATTTATCAACAGCTTTTTGCCCCGCAGGGTAATTTTGTCCCCCGGAATACCCACCACGCGTTTGATGTAGTCAACATTCGGGTTGTCCGGGAACCGGAATACCGCAACATCACCGTTCTCCGGCTTTCCAGTATCGAGAATTTTGGTGTGAATAACCGGCAGGCGTACCCCATAACTGAATTTACTGACCAGAATAAAATCACCCACCAGCAGTGTGGGAATCATTGAACCACTGGGGATGCGAAATGGCTCAAAAAGGAATGAGCGCAACACCAGCACAATAAACAGCACCGGAAAAAACGAGCGCGCGTACTCCACCATCAGTGGTTCTTCACCCTCTCGCTTGCGCGCGAAAAACAACGAATCAATTAACCAGTAAATGCCCGTTAGCGCTGTAATAGCAACCAGAATTAAGGGGAAATTCATTTTCTATCCACCTGCAGCACGGCTAAAAAGGCCTCTTGCGGAATTTCAACCCGGCCAACCTGCTTCATGCGGCGCTTACCGGCTTTTTGTTTTTCCAATAACTTACGCTTGCGCGATACATCGCCACCATAACATTTGGCTGTGACGTTTTTACGCAAGGCTTTGATGCTGGAGCGCGCAATAATATGCGAGCCAATTGCCGCTTGTACTGCAACCTCAAACATTTGCCGCGGAATAATTTCTTTCATTTTCTCAGCCAGCTCACGACCACGCGACTGTGAACGATCTTTGTGAATAATACTGGCCAGGGCATCCACTTTTTCGCCATTGATTAATATATCCACCTTAACCAGATCGGATGCCTGAAAACGTTTGAACTCGTAGTCGAACGAGGCATAACCTTTACTGACCGACTTAAGCCGATCAAAAAAGTCCAGCACCACCTCACTCAATGGCAGCTCGTAGGCCAGTGAAACCTGTCGCCCAAGGTATTGCATGTTGATCTGTACACCGCGTTTCTCGACACACAACTTGATAACGTCGCCAACAAAGTCTTGCGGCAATAAAATGTTGGCTTGAATAATCGGCTCACGAATTTCGGCAATGTTATTCACCGTGGGTAAACCCGACGGGTTATGGATATAAGTGATCTCACCCTTGGTGCCAACAATTTCGTATACCACGGTTGGCGCTGTGGTGATTAAGTCCAGGTTGTATTCGCGTTCTAATCGCTCTTGCACAATTTCCATGTGCAACATACCCAAAAAGCCACACCGAAAACCAAAACCAAGCGCGGTGGAGGTTTCGGGTTCGAAATGTAAGGCTGCGTCATTGAGACGTAGTTTTTGCAGCGCCTCACGAAAGGCTTCGTAGTCATCGGCATCGATTGGGTACATACCAGCGAATACGCGTGGCTGAACTTCTTTAAAACCAGGCAGGGGTTCTGCTGCTGGTGATGACGCCAAGGTAATGGTATCGCCTACTCTGGCGGCTTCAATTTCTTTGATGCCCGCGATAATAAACCCGACCTCACCCGCTTTTAACGAATCCAGCGGTTTGCGCTTTGGGGTAAAAACACCCACTTGATCGGCCTGAAACGTACGACCGGTGGACATGATCTGAATTTTAGAGCGACGCGGTATTTCGCCTTCAACCATGCGCACCAACGTGATGACACCCACAAAGTTATCGAACCACGAATCAATGATCAACGCTTTTGCCGGTGCCGATTTGTCGCCGATCGGTGCCGGTATGCGAGTCACGATTTGTTCCAGAACGTCTTCAACGCCAACGCCGGTTTTGGCACTCACGTGCACGGCATCATGCGCTTCAACACCGATGACTTCTTCTATTTCATCGACGACCCTATCGGGGTCTGCTGCCGGTAAATCGATTTTGTTGAGCACCGTCAGCACTTCAAGGTCTTGCTCAATCGCGGTATAGCAATTGGCTACGCTTTGCGCTTCCACTCCTTGTGAGGCATCAACCACCAGCAGCGCGCCCTCACAGGCAGACAAGGAACGCGAGACTTCATAAGAAAAATCGACGTGTCCAGGGGTATCGATAAAGTTCAGGTGATACACCTCTCCCGATCGCGACGTGTAGTCCAGCGAGACGGCTTGCGCCTTAATGGTAATGCCACGCTCTTGCTCGATATCCATCGAATCGAGCACTTGCTCAGACATTTCACGCTCGCTCAGGCCACCGCACACTTGTATAAAGCGATCAGCCAGCGTGGATTTGCCATGATCAATATGAGCGATAATGGAAAAATTGCGGATGTTCTGCTGCATGAATTAAGCTAATAACTAAATGGCTTGGCAGTAATAAAGAGTCGTGAGTGCCGAATGGGTTGGATCTGCAATTTCGCAGGCTAAACCGTATTGTAGCCTGCCTGTGCCAAACGAAGCGCGTTCAGGTCAAGAAAGTGGTGGCAAATTTCCTGATCGGCGTGATATAGCACCGGAACCCATTCATTAAAACGCGTCTTGAGCGCTGGATCGGCGTCGATATCGACCAAAGTAAGGGTAAAAGAGCCCGCATCGAGCAACTGAGCAATCTGCTGCTCCATGTCTTCGCACAAATGACACCCCTGACGCCGATACAGCGTCAGGGGAATGGGTTTAGTGTCAGCCAAAGGTGGCTTACTTCAACTGCAATGCCAGAAAGACTGGCCCGGATTCGCGCTGGACCAACACAGCCACAGATTTAGCGTCACCCAGGGAACGCACCACGGACGAGAACTGCGCCGGTGTATCAACCGGTTTGTTATCAACCATTAGCAGCACATCTCCGGGTTCAACACCGGCCAGATCTGCCGCACCATCAGCGATGACTCGGCTAACAATAACCCCACCCTTATCGATGCCCAGTTGCTCACGTGTTCCGTCGTCGAGGGTTTCGACGTTCAGCTCCAGGGCGTTGGGTGTTGGCCCGCGCTGCGGGTTTACGGCTTGCGCCAACTCTTCCTGGCCAGGTAGCTCGCCAATATTGACAACCACTTCAATTTGTTTGCCCTCGCGCACCACACGTAATGTTGCATCAGAATTAACCGGCACTCGGCCCACCAGCGGTGGTAATGAGGAAGACTTGTCAACTTTTTTGCCGTCCAGGTGCGTGATAACGTCACCCACTTGCAACGATGACCTTGCAGCCGGACTGTCAGGCAATATGGAACGCACGACCGCACCGTGAGCGGTACGCATGCCAAACGACTCAGCCAAATCCAGAGTGACTTCCTGAATGTGCACACCAAGCCAGCCACGCGATACGCGACCCGCTGTCTTTAATTGATTGGTTACGTCCATGGCCAACTCTATGGGTATGGCAAACGAGAGCCCCATGAAACTGCCGGTGCGGCTGTAAATTTGTGAGTTAATACCAATGACTTCGCCTTTTAAATTAAACAACGGGCCACCGGAATTACCAGGATTTATCGCCACATCGGTTTGTATAAAAGGCACATAACTTTCGTTGGGCAATGCGCGGCCAGTGGCACTGACGATACCTGCGGTCACTGAAAAATCAAAACCAAATGGCGATCCTATGGCCAACACCCAGGCGCCCACTTCCAGCTCATCACTGTTACCGATGGCAACCGATGGCAAGCCTGTGGCATCAACTTTTAATAGCGCAACATCAGAACGAGGGTCAGTACCTACCACTTTGGCGCGCAACTCACGACGATCATGCAGTCGCACAATAACTTCATCAGCACCTTCAACAACGTGGTTATTGGTTAATACAAAACCATCGCTGGAAATAATGAAGCCTGAGCCCATGCCGCTGCTTTCAAACGGTGAGCCAGGGCCACGTCCACGGTCTCGCTCATATTCTTCAATGCGCTTGTCAATATCGGGATCGTCCAATCCAGGAAAGTCACTACCGGGGTTCACCGATTGCTGCGTGCTGATGTTGACTACCGCTTCGTGATTCTGTTTAACCAGCGACGTAAAATCTGGTAACCCACTGAGCGCGAGCGCCCAGCCGGGGAAAATGATCAACGCCAGAGCGATTGTCTTGACTAACATTGTTCTCATGTTTTGTTCTCCTGTTTAAGGATGTGTCGACCGCGAACAACGCTTTGCTGGTCCATATCCTCAAGGGGCGGTAAAAGTTCGCCGGTTAACACACTGCAGGGCTCCCCCGCTAATGCGCTCGCCTGTATCGGGCACCCGGATTTATTCATTTTGTCCCATGCAAGTAGCCCACCAGCAAGTCCGATAGCAAACCCCGCAACACTCATTAACTCCTGATGCTGCGAAACATTAAGTAACGTTGCGGCCAAAAAGCCGGTGATCGCACCACCGAGCATGCCAGCCGTGGGCCAGCCATAGGCCTTGAGTACCAACATCAGCCAGCCCTGGGTGGGTTCCGGAATACGTACCCTGACCTTTTCACCAACACGAATCTGGCTTTGCTGAGGTAACGGGCAATGAATCTGGATGGGTTTGCTCGCCGATGGTAGCAGTTGGATTCCGCATCCACCAGCCGCACGGCATGACCCACAACCAACTAACGTATCCAGTTGTATGGTTAACCAGGAGGATGATTGCGCCGATGCTGTGGCGTTACGCGCCGACGGAGTTTGAGTTTCGACTTCAGGCTGTGTCGCACTAAGCGTGACGACAACCCCGGAACGTATCACTCAACCAGTCGAACCGACATGGCAATGACCTCAACCGTGGCGGCCGGGACTTCACCCACGACGGTAATTAAGGCATTGTCAAGACTGTGCATATAAGCATTCATTGCACCCATGGATGAAACTCCCATGGCCATGTCATCGTGCATGGCTTTGTCCATGTACTCAACGTACACCGACACCGAAGCCATACCGTCAGAGAGCATAACGTGACTAACCGGACCATCGTTGATTGGCATGGGTTGATAAGTTTCAGAGATTTCTTTGTAACCTACTGGCAATCCTTCGAAATCAATTCGATTTTTCTCTTCCTTGATAATCGGCTTAGGCGCTGTCAATTTGTTGTAGGCCTGGATTCTTTCGCCCGGTGTGTCAAAACGCTCAGCGGGTATTGATTCCGGGTAGCTGATGTTAGTGAACATGAATTGCTCTACCGCTTTGTCTTTATCGTCAAGCAGCATCGAGCGCAACAACATTTTGGTCTCTTTATCGATCCAGAAACGATACCCATATCGATGACTGTCTTTTGGTATCACTTCAACCACGTGGGCCTCGATTCCAGCCACACGATCGGGCTTACTCATGCTTAAGGCATAGCTGTCTGTATTGACAAGTGCTGCATCGATTGCCGGTAACATGTTGCGTGTTTTCGAATCACTGACAATCACCGACTCGGTGCCGGGCCAAATGCACGTCACTAAGGAGTGGTTACGATACACCTCACGTGCCTCGCCATTAAGCGACAACATGTATTCGAGTTCGCCACCAGGATCGTTAGAGTGCGCAATGCTCATTGCCTCGACGTTATCGTTCTGGATGTGCACAAAACTGCCTTCGTAATTAAGTGTTTTGAGCGCGTTGGACATGTCCCGCATTAGCTGTGCGGGCGTGACCGATTCGCTGTCGGCAACAACAGCCATCGGTACGGCCACGCAAGCTAATGCAAGTGTTCCAACAAATTGTCTAGCGAACATTCTCATACTATAAAGGCGACCATTCCAGCTTTTGAACTTGCTATTGAACTGGCTATTGTTCTGGCGATACTTCGTCATAACCCACTAATCGAGAGTATGGCAGTAAACCGGTTCGCTCTGCTGTGGGCGAGTTTTCAATATGCGCCGATAACAACATATTTAGCCGTTGTTCAGCAGCCGCACTGCGAGTCGGTTGTGGTGTTTCCCAGTATATACCCGTATTTGCAACGAATTCGACTTCGGGGATAACCACGTTTGGCGCTGTGACAGGCGTGCCACCGGCAACCGTTTGAATCGGGTTATTCAGACCTGATTCAGGCGCACCTCGCCAGAAATTCAAGCCCAGTACCGTGGCCAGTGCAACACAGGCAGCCAGCGCGACTCCGCTAATACCCATACCCCATTTTCTTGAACCAGAAGGCTTTGCATTGGAAATGGGTTCTGCGGAAAGGCGTTCTGCTTTGACGCCACCATCTGCGGTGAATGCATCGGTTGATACGTTGTCAGTGCGGACGTTTCCCGCGCCAGCGATAGCCGATACATTACTGTAAGTGGGTTCATCAGCAATTGCCTGACTGATACGCGAACTCAGCGACGTATCGACAGCAACAGCATCATTGCGAATGACATCCCTGATTAAATGGTAGCGCGACCAGGTTGCTTTAAGCTCTTCATCGGCGCAAGCGGATTCCACGCTCTTTGACGGATTGAGATCTTGCCACTCACCGTCCATCAATTGGGATAATGTTTCTTTGTCGTTGATACTCATGACGATTACCTGCGTTTCTCATCGAGCAGTGGCTCGAGGTTGGTGTCTATTGCTTCTCGTGCTCTAAAAATACGAGATCTTACTGTGCCGATTGGACAATCCATGGCACTGGCAATGTCTTCATAAGACATGCCATCAAATTCTCTGAGACTGATCGCCATGCGCAAGTCTTCAGGTAAGGCATTAATTGAATCCTGAACCACTTGAGCAATTTGCTCGGTGACCATTTCTCTTTCGGGGGTGGCGTATTCTCTTAAAGCACTTCCACCCTCATACTGCTCAGCGTCGGCTGCGTCCACACCCGTGTCGGAAATTTTGCGACTCATGGTGACCAGGTGGTTTTTCGCCGTGTTGATGGCAATGCGATAAAGCCATGTATAAAAAGCACTGTCGCCACGAAAATTCTTTAAACCACGGTAGGCTTTTATGAAGGCTTCCTGAGTGACATCCTGAGACTCATGCGCGTCGTGTACGTACCGAGCCACTAAATGTCCGATTTTGTTCTGATACTTCAGCACCAGCAGATCGAAGGCCTTTTTGTCCCCTCGCTGCACACGCTGTACCAGCGCAAAATCTATGTCTTTCTCGCTCAACGGTTTGTTTCCTTCCACAGACAAAGGCACCGCTGCTTGGCGCGCATTGCGAGGGGCATTGTGTAATGTTGCGAACGCTGTGCTCTGCCGCGAGTTTTCCAAGGCTTTTTCAGCAGTTGCGCTCTTCGCTGAACGGATCATATCAGTGTTCTCCACGCGGAGTCTGTTTGGGCTCACTACTTATGACCGCTATTGCAGGTATAGTTCATCGCTTGGCTCACAAAATTCTTCCCCGCACGAGAACCACGTCATGAACCTACCGCTCGTTGTCCGGCCCAAAGACCTCAAAGACACCGACCTTGCCGATCTGAAAGTCGTCGATATGCGCAGTGCCGAAGCCTTTGCCGAGGCCCATCTGCCCAATGCAGTGCATTTGGACGCGGCTTTGCTCAATCTTTCGCAGAAACCAGTTGGCGGACTCCTGCCCGAGCTAGCGGGTGTCAATATAATGGCCAAATCGATCGGCCTGCAAGAAGACGATCACATCCTCGCCTACGATGGCGGCGCAGGCTCAGCCGCCGCCCGCCTGGTTTGGGTGCTACACGCTTATGGGTTCAACGCCATTAGTTGGCTGGACGGAGGTATTAACGCCTGGTCTGCCGCAAACCTGCCCGTTTCCAACGAGCCAGTCGACATCACTGATGCCACTGCGTCCCTGAGTTTTACACCCGGCAATCTCATCAGCGTTGATGAACTGATGGCATCACTTGACGATGCTGCCCTGGCCGTACTGGATGTGAGAACTGCTGGAGAATACAACGGCACCGATGTGCGTAGTGCGCGAGGTGGTCATGTTCCCGGTGCAGCACACAGCGAGTGGACGCAAGCATTCAATGAAAACGGTCAGTTGAAATCAGATGCTGAACTCGCCGCGCTGTTCAGCGAAAAAGGCGTAACCGACGACAAGCATGTTGTTGTGTACTGCCAGACTCATCAGCGTTCGGCTTTAACTTATGTTGTTCTTAAACATCTTGGTTACAAGCAGGTTAGTGCGATTAATGGTGCTTGGTCGGCTTGGGGAAATCGCGACGATACGCCAATAGAGCAGAGTTAACGCAACAAAGATTTAAGCAACACAACAAAGATTAAATCAACATTGCCCGGCTCGATATTGTGTTAAGCAGTTTCGTCAGCCAGCTTGCAGTAGTTATCAAAACGCCACTGCGCAACAGACCCATCTGCCAATGCTGTTTGCACTGCGCAGTCAGGTTCTACTCGGTGTGAACAGTTTGAAAATTTACAGTTTATTGATGCATCAGCCAATTCGCGATAACCGTTGCGAACATCCTCAGCGCTAAGGTGAGCAGCTGAAAACTGCCGCACGCCAGGTGAGTCGATAATAGAACCCCCGTTACCCATTTGATACCAGAAGGTGACGCTGGTAGTGTGAGAACCGAACCCGGTAGCCGCCGATATTGCACCTACCCTGACCTCTTGGTCTGGCAGCAGTTGCTGTACGATCGATGATTTACCCACACCCGATGCGCCCACGAGTACAACGGTTTTTCCAGACAACGCATCTATTAAAGGATCAAGCTGTCCGGGGGTTTTGGTATCAACCAACATAGACGGATATCCCACCGCCCGATACGTGTCCAGCATGTTTTTACTTTGTGCCAGTTGTTGTTCGTCGAGCAAGTCCTGCTTATTGATGACGATCATCGCGCCGATACCGGCTAATTCTGCGGCAACACAAAATTGATCTATGAGCAAAGAATCGATGCCCGGCTTAGAGGCCGAAACAATCACCAGGTGAGACACGTTGGCGGCCAGTGGCTTAGGCTGGCCACGACGATCAATGCGGGCCAGCACGCCATCTCGATCAATGAGACTAACCACGCGCAAGGCGGACGAGCCACTGTCTAACTCGCACTCCACCAAGTCGCCTGCGACCAACTGCGGGAGTTTGCTCAGGGGCATGGCGCGGTGAATCTGCCCTGCTTCATCCATCACAGCAACAGCAGCGCGGAAATTTGCGACTACTCTAAAAATAACCAGAGCCTAAAAAATAACCAGAGCACAAAAAATGACCAGAGCCCAAATGCCTAACCCTGGAAAAGTGAGGAACGTCAACTGGTGAACGTTGGTAGGTATGCATAGTGCCTGACTATACCGCAAAATCTAATCACGCACGAAGTTCAGCTAAGCAGCTAAAATAAGGTTGAATACCGAGCGAATAACCAACCGGAAGCCTGAGCAATGCCAGCGAACGATGACAACCTTATCTGGGTCGACCTTGAGATGACCGGATTAGACCCAGATACCGACACGGTTATCGAAATCGCGACAATCGTTACCGATGCGCAGCTAACCATTCTGGCCGAGGGTCCGGTTCGGGCTATTCAATGCGAGCAGTCGTTACTGGATGGCATGGATGAGTGGAACCAGAGCCATCACGGCGCTTCAGGCTTATTGGAACGAGTCGTTAAAAGCCCGTACAGCATGCGAGATGCCGAACTGGATACCATTGCATTTTTAAAAGACTGGGTTGGCGCAGGCGCTTCCCCAATGTGCGGTAACAGCATCTGCCAGGACCGACGCTTCATGGTGCGCACCATGCCCGAACTTGAAAGCTACTTCCACTATCGCAACATCGATGTAAGCACCATTAAAGAACTAGTACGCCGATGGAAACCGGAAATAGCCAGTAGTTTCAAAAAACAGAACACGCATTTGGCTTTAGACGACATTCGCGAATCGATTGTTGAGCTACAGCTTTATCGCGATAAAGTGTTTACTATTTAGGTCGTTAGACCGAGCTGCGTTGTTCAAATGCCACCGACAGTGTATTACTGTCGGCAAATTCCAAATCACTGCCTATTGGAATACCGCGCGCAATCTCCAACACCGCAACATTGCGATCGGTTGCCAGTGTAGTGATGTATCGTGCAGTTGCCTGACCTTCTACGCTTTGGTTGGTTGCCAAGGTGAGTTCAGTTATTTCTCCACTGTTGAGTCGCGTTTCCAACAAATCCAGACCCAGATCTTTTGGGCCTATGCCATCCAGCGGTGACAAATGGCCTAACAGCAAAAAGAATCGTCCCTGATACTCGGTGGATCTTTCAATAGCGAGCACATCGGCTGGGTTTTCAACAACACACAATTGCGCGGGGTCACGCGCGGGGTCGGTGCACCATGAGCACAATTCGTTCTCGGTAAAAATTCGACATTGCTTGCAATGTTGCACACTCTGCATGGCACGGGTCATCACATCGCCCAAGCGAGCTGCGCCTTTACGATCACGCTGCAATAAATGCAAGGCCATGCGTTGCGCCGACTTTGGCCCAACACCGGGTAAGCATCGTAGTGCATCGACCAACTCATCGAGTAATCCATTGTTCATAGCGTTAGCCACGTCTTTGAATGCTGCATAAATAATATGCGCTGATTAACGGGAGGTAAAAACATCAAAATTAAAACGGCATTTTCATACCCGGGGGTAGTTGCATGCCCGCAGTCAGACCACTCATTTTGTCTTTACTTTCTGCTGCCAGCTTTTGCGACGCATCATTAACCGCCGCTGCAATGAGATCTTCCAGCATGTCTTTGTCATCACCGATTAATGAGTCGTCAATACTGACTCGCAGTAATTCATGTTGACCATTCATGGTGACTTTAACTAAACCAGCGCCGCTTTGACCTTCTATTTGCATGTTGGCAATTTCTTCTTGTGCCTTTTGCATATCAGCCTGCATTTGCTGGGCTTGCTTCATTAGATCGCCTAAACCACCTTTCATTTTTTTGTCCTATCTAAAATTGTTTGTACACAACGCTTAACGCTAAGTTATTTTTCGTCAGCAGCTTGAGCGGAATTCGGTTGAACCGCATCGGGCTTGGCAGCTGTCGATTTAGTTGCCGCGGGTTGAGCAGCCACTGGCTGAACGCTGTTAATGTCAACCACACCATCCACACTGGACAGCAGCTGCTTGACCATCGGGTCTTCATCAATAGCCACGCGTGCCGCGGCTAATGCATCGTCTTTGTTTTTCTGATCGATACGTGCCGGTGTTTGCAGCTCACCTTCAACTGGCGTTATGTCAATGGTAACGTCACTACGCGTGCGTTCGCTAAGCGCTGTTTGCAAGCGAGCACTAAATTGTGCGGTGTGCAAATGCGATTGCGCTTCTTCAATTTGTAAATGAAGTGTGGTGCCTTCACGCGTGTTTACAACACATTGACTGGCCAGCTGTTTGGGCATACCAGATAAGCCGAGCTTTTCAATTGTGTCGGGCCAGCTGGCTGCGTTAATCGATTCTAATGACAACGACTCCGGTAACGACGGTGCTTCAGATACGAATGCGTTATCGATCGCTTTGTCAGATAGCTTTGCACCATTGTCAGACGATGGTGCAGTTTGCACACTAGCGATATCGTCGGTTGGCATTTGCGTCTGTTCAACGTGCGTGGTCGGTGTGCGCACCGCAGTCGGTTTGGGCTTACTCGGTTTTACGGGTGTTTTTTTTTCTGGCTTGGCCGGTTTGTCATCGTCGGGCGCGTTTGCTGCTGCCATAGCAGCCGCCGCCAAACTAAGCTCAGCACTGGTTTTTTTTGCGCCCTTATTCTTTGCCACAACAGCCGGCTCGTCTTTATCTGAAGCTGTGGCTGGCGCAGCTTTGTTTTTCACCGCACCGTCTTTTGTGTTTGCCTCATTTGTGTTTGCCTCATTTGTGTTTGCGGCACCAGATGCTCCGCCAGCTGACGCAGCAGAATTTGATGCTGCAATGTTTGTTGACTCAGCAGTCTGAGGAGCAAAGGCCATCATCCGCATTAAGGCCATATCGAAGGCTTCGCGCTGATCGCTTGAATGTGGCATGTCACGTCGGGCGTGCTGGCCAATCTGATAAAAAAGCTGAAGCTCTTCTGCACTGATACGCTGGGCGAGTGCTTGCAGTTGTTCGGTGTTGGCTTGGTCGTTATCGGCAGACTCGGGAACGGTTTGCAGCATAGCTATACCGTGCAGGAGTGATAACATTTCACCGGTTATTTGCACATAGTCGGGTGCGTATTCAGCCAGCGCTTCAACTTGTTCAAACAAGGTTTTTGCATCGCCTTCGGCTAGGGTTGAAATCAATTCTATAAGCCGGTCGGTAGATACACGGCCAAGCATACTTTCGACATCGTTAGCGCGGACTTCACCCCCACCAAACGCCGCTGCCTGTTCCACCAGGCTAAGCGAGTCGCGAACACTGCCATCGGCAGCACGCGCAATTAAATCCAAAGCTGGCTTGTCATGCGCCATGCTTTCTGTGTCGAGTATGTGGGACAGGTAGTCGGCCAAGCGCGTTGCCGGCATGCGTTTTAAATTAAATTGCAAACATCGTGACAGCACAGTCACTGGCACCTTCTGGGGATCGGTGGTGGCCAGCAGGAATTTAACGTGCTCGGGTGGTTCTTCTAATGTTTTTAACAGCGCATTAAAACTGTGGGTTGAGAACATGTGTACTTCATCGATCAGATACACTTTATACCGACCACTTGCTGGCGCATACGGCACGTTTTCCAGCAGTTCACGTGTCTCGTCTACCTTAGTGCGTGAAGCTGCGTCGACCTCAATTAAATCGAAGAAGCGCCCAGCATCTATGTCGACACAAGCCGAACAGGTGCCGCAAGGCTCGGCGCTAACACCTTTGGTTTCACAATTAAGGCACTTGGCAAAAATGCGTGCGATAGTGGTTTTGCCAACGCCGCGCATACCTGTAAATAAATACGCGTGATGGATACGTTGATTATCGAGGGCATTGACCAAGGCACGCAGCACATGATCTTGACCAATCATGTCGGCGAAATTCTGAGGGCGCCACTTACGCGCCAGAACCTGGTAGCTACTCATTATTAATGATTTATGGTGAAAGGCGGCATTCCGCACCAGCCGCATCCCGGCGCCCGATTCCACTGCTGCAGCTGCTCCCTTCCGGGCCTGACTGGGTTCACAGTTTCACGTCGCGAGAGTGCCGATACGGAACACCATTGCTCAGTTGGTATTCTCGCCGCAGAACCGAATTGCTGCAACCACTACCTCTTGTCACTGAGCTGTCATAATCTCACACTAGACTCTGTCTGTGTTCATCGGGCAACATCAAGTACCACTTTTTTATCGCTAATTCGGGTTTACCATTGTCTCAATCTGCACACATTCTGGCCATCGAAGATGAAGAAGCCATCCGGGACATGCTCTGTATGTCACTGGAGCGCGCCGGCCACACAGTTACTGGGGTTGCCACTGTGGCGGCCGCCAGAACAGCGTTGTCGGCTACCGATACTATCGACCTGGCCTTGGTAGATTGGATGTTACCCGGCGGCAGCGGCCTGGAGCTGGTGCGCAGCCTGCGCAAAGAGGAACAAACGCGGCGTTTGCCTATCATCATGCTCACCGCGCGCGCCGAAGAAGAAGATATTTCCGCCGGTCTTGATGCCGGTGCCGACGACTACATCAGCAAGCCGTTTTCGCCCAAAGAGCTGGTGTCCAGAATCAACGCGTTGCTGCGCCGGACCCGGGATCAATTAGCGATCAGCGACGCATTACAGGTTGGCTCTTTGTTCCTGAACCCACAATCGCATCGGGTTTACACCAATGAGCTTGAAGTCCCCCTGGGTCACACCGAATTTAAATTGCTGCGCTGCTTTATGATGCACCCAGAGCGCGTGTTCAGTCGCGATCAACTGCTTGATCAGGTTTGGGGCAATGATACTTACATTGGTGAACGCACCGTTGACGTGCACATACTGCGACTGCGCAAAAGTCTCAAGCCTGCCAAGGTGGACAAAATGCTGGAAACCGTGCGCGGTGCTGGCTACCGCCTGCGCGCCACCACCGACGACAGTAGCCACTGAAATATAATTCTTGATTTAGCCCGCCTGGCGCGCAAATTTCCCATCAGATTCTGCCCTATGCCAACACTCAAACCGGTATTATCCGGTCATGGTTGAGTGCACCCCAACATGATCAACGTAACCGCGTTGCTGCGTAGCGAACTTAGCTGGTTTGTGCTCGCTATTCTGGCCGCATTGGTGGCTGGCCTGATCGTGGGTGCGCCACTGTTACTGATGCTCTTGGCGAGCATCGGCTACACCATTTGGCTGCTGGTACGCATGGCCAATATTGTCAAGTGGTTGGAATCTGGAGCGGCCTCATCCAAAGCACCGCCCACTATGGGTTTAATGGATCAAGTCGTTGGCCTGATTCATCGCGAAAAAGCCTATAGCCGTAAACAAAAAAATCGTTATCGCTCAACACTGGCGCGATTTAATCACTTAGCAGCCGTACTGCCTGACGCGACCGTTGTGTTCGATAACATGCGCAACATTCAGTGGAGTAATCACGCAGCCAACACACTGCTTAACATTCACGAAGAACGCGATCACGGTCAGCGAATTGATAACCTGCTGCGCGCACCCGAAATGCTGAATTATCTGGCGCAGGAAGAAGAAGGACTCGAAGTCGAAGTCTCCTCCCCCGTCGCACCGGAAAAAACGCTGTCAATGATAAAAGTCAAAGCAGCGAAAGGCATGACGGTGTTAATTGCTCGCGACATTACGCAGCGAGTTAAGGTACGCGAAATGCGCAAAGCATTTGTGGCTGACGTGTCGCACGAATTACGCACACCGCTAACGGTGATTCGTGGTTATCTTGAAATGGTTTTGGACGACGATATGCTCGATACCAAAAACAAAGATGCGTTGCTTAACGTTCAGGCACAAAGCGATCGCATGCAGCATATTGTTGAGCACTTACTTGAACTCTCAAAACTGGAAGGTAACCCGCTGGGTGAGAGCGAGGGCCAGCCTATTGTTGTTTCATCGCTACTGCAAAACACCGTGAAGGTGCTTAATGAGAGCATTGGCAGCTCACACGAACTGATTGTTGATGCCGACGAAGAGTTGCTGTTGATAGGTTCGGAGAGTGAAATCTACAGTGCCATTAATAATCTACTGGCCAATGCCATTAATTACACCAACGCCGGTACCCGGGTTATCGCATCATGGCACCTTAACGATACCGGGTTGCCACTGCTGAGCATTGATGACAACGGCGCTGGCATAGAGGCACAGCACTTACATCGTCTTAGCGAACGCTTTTACCGTGTGGATAAAGGCCGATCTCGCGAAAACGGCGGCACCGGTCTGGGTCTGGCCATTGTAAAACACGCAGCCCAACGGCACGGTGGGCAGCTGTTGATCAATTCGACTCCAGGGCACGGCTCGCAGTTTCAAATTGAATTTCCGGCATCGCGCATTGCCAGCGCGGCCAAAGTCATGAACATGTAACACTGGCTTACAATTGCACAGGCTTTACAGTGACAAAGACACAGGCACTGCAGCGATCCCAGTTAACGTTTTTACACAAATTGGTATCTGATTTTGTGATGCTCATTCAGCGGTGTCACACGGATGTCATATTGGTCCAATATCATGATTGGCGAGTTGGGTAAGAACCTAATCTTGTTTTTATTTACTTGAGTCTGAATACCAAATATCGAGATGACTATGTTGACTAAAAAAGGCAAAAATAAACCGGCATTGCTTATTGGTGCAGCGCTCGTAACCGTGGGTCTGAGCACACAGGCAATGGCACGCGATTACATTAGCATCGTGGGTTCTTCTACTGTTTACCCTTTCGCCACCGTGGTTGCAGAACGCTTTGGCAAGGTAACGGACTTCAAAACACCAAAAATTGAAGCGACTGGCTCTGGCGGTGGTTTGAAATTGTTCTGTAGTGGCATTGGCATCGATACACCCGACATCACTAATTCTTCCAGACGCATCAAAAGCAGTGAGTTCGAAATGTGTCAGAGCAATGGTGTCACTAACATTGTTGAGGTGCTGATTGGCTACGACGGTATTGCCATTGCCAACTCAGTTGAAGCAGAGCAGTTCGAGATGTCTACTCAGGATTTATTTCTGGCACTAGCAGCTGAAGTGCCAAACCCGGATGGCAGCGCCACGCTGGTGGAAAACCCGTATAAACTTTGGTCTGATATTAACGATGCCTTGCCATCGAGAAGAATCGAAGTCATGGGCCCGCCTCCTACCTCTGGTACACGGGATGCGTTTGTGGAACTGGCTATGGAAGGTGGCTGCGACACGTTCGACTTCATAAAAGAAATGAAAAGCAGCGACTCAGACACACACAAGCGCGTTTGCCACACCATGCGTGAAGACGGCGCGTACGTCGAAGCTGGCGAAAACGATAACCTGATTGTGCAAAAGCTTGAAGCCAATCCGGATGCACTGGGTATATTTGGTTTCAGCTTTTTGGAACAAAACTCTGATAAGGTTCAAAGTTCAGTTATCGATGGGTTTGAAGCAGACTTTGATAGCATCGCCGACGGCGACTACGCTATCTCAAGACCCTTATACTTTTACGTTAAAGCGCAACACGCAGGTACAGTTCCCGGTATTGAAGAATACCTGGCTGAATTCACCAGCGAAGGTGCTTTTGGTGAAGACGGTTATCTGGCCGACAAAGGCATGATTCCGCTCGACGAAGAAGAACGCGATGAAGTCAGTAATGCAGTAAGCGAGTTGCAAGCACTGGAACTCTAACAAACCACACTGCATTAATTGAGTGAACAGTCTGGCTACAAACGATAACTTGTAGTCTTAAAAAAGTGCGCATGCTTTTACTAGTGTGTGCACTTTTTGTGTTTGTCCAACTGGTTTGGCTGCGAAATAAAAGTTAGTTAGCGAATCAATTTTATGTCTACAACAACCATATTGCTGGTGGCTTTAAGCCTGGCATTTGTCTCGTTTGTGATGGGCAGGCAGAAGGCCTACAGCATTGCCAGAAGCAGTGGTGGTGTTAGCAAACTGCACTCGTTACCCGGCCACTACGGGCTCATGGTTGGTCTTTGGTGTGCGCTACCCGCACTGGCCATTATCATTGGCTGGAAACTGTTTGAAGGCCCGATTGTCAGCTCAATGCTCGACAGCTCTATTCCGCAAGCCGTACACGACCTGGGTGAGAAGCCAGTCGATCTGTATAAAAACGAAATAAACAATCTGGCGGCCTCGGGTAACATTGCCGCCGAACCCGATGCAGCAAAACAGCAGGCAGCTACTCGTCTTAACACGCTGCGCAGCTATAGCGCGGTGGCCTTATTTTTACTCTCGATTGCCGTTGCCATTATTGGCGCTGCCCTGGCGTACCGTAAAATTAAATCCAACACGCGAGCGCGGCCCATAGTCGAGCGCATTATCGAATTCTTTTTACTGGCATCCGCATCCATCGCCATACTCACCACCGTTGGCATTGTATTTTCAGTGTTGTTCGAGGCCTTGCGGTTTTTCTCGCAAGTCAGTGTGATCGAATTTGTCACCGGCACCAAGTGGAGCCCACAAACAGCCATACGAGTTGATCAAGCTGGCTCGTCCGGATCATTCGGTGCCATTCCATTGTTTCTTGGTACGCTGCTTATCTCGGCCATTGCCATGTTGGTTGCGGTACCGTTTGGATTGATGTCGGCTATTTATCTGGCTGAATACGCATCACCTCGTACACGCGCTATCGTCAAACCCTTGCTCGAAATTCTTGCCGGTATACCGACTGTGGTGTACGGCTTCTTTGCAGCACTAACCGTTGCACCACTCATAAGAAACCTGGGTGAACACATCGGCTTAAGCGTGTCCTCAGAAAGCGCGCTGGCTGCCGGAACAGTGATGGGCATTATGATTATCCCGTTTGTATCGTCCTTGTCAGACGATGTCATTACAGCGGTGCCACAAGCCATGCGCGACGGCTCATCAGGTTTGGGTGCAACCAAGTCAGAAACCGTCAGAAAAGTGGTTTTTCCGGCCGCACTGCCAGGCATTGTTGGCGGCGTGTTGCTAGCGGCTTCACGGGCCATTGGTGAAACCATGATTGTGGTTATGGCGGCAGGTTTAGCGGCAAACCTCACCATTAACCCGTTAGAGGCTGTCACCACTGTCACCGTGCAAATCGTGACCTTGTTAACCGGCGATCAGGAATTTGATAGCGCAAAAACCCTGGCAGCATTCGCTTTGGGTTTATTGCTGTTTATCACCACATTAATTTTGAACGTCATCGCTTTACGCGTAGTGCGAAAATACCGAGAGCAATATGACTAATACTGATAGCGACAGTTCAGATATGAACAATCAAGACTCGTCACAAGCCCTGCCTGGCGATTCACCCAAACGCGACACCACCAGCCTGGTTAAGGCAACCCTTGCGCGGCGTTACGCCGCCGAAAAGCGGTTTAAGTTTTATGGCATTTTTGCAATTGCCGCCAGCCTTGCTTTTTTGGTTGTGCTGCTTACCAGCATTTTTATCAAAGGGTGGCCGGCGTTCACACACACTTACGTCAAGCTGAATCTTGAACTCGATGCCGACACTTTAGGGCTGTCTGACAATCCAACTGCCAAAGAACTGCGCGCCGCAAATTATTCAGGGGTGATCAAGAAAACAATGCGTGATCGGTTTCCCGATGTTAAAAAGCGCAAAGCGAAAAAAGAGCTGTACCAGTTGATCAGTAGCAGTGGCGAATACCGGCTATACGACATGGTTAAGGAAAACCCGGCAATCATTGGCACTACTATCGAAACATGGCTACCTGCAGACGACGAGTTAGCCGCTATACTAAAGTCTGGCGATGACTTGTCAGATCCCGACTCTATTGTGACCAGAATGAGTGATCAGCAAATTGGGTTCGCAAAAACACTCAAGGATGCCGGAGAAACCCAAACCCGCTTCAATAAAGTTTTTTTTACCAATGGCGATTCGCGCGAACCGGAACAAGCCGGCATAAAAGCCGCCCTGATTGGTTCGGCGCTAACGCTGCTGGTGACGTTTATGTTGTCTTTCCCTATTGCTGTCGCTGCTGCCATTTATCTGGAAGAATTTGCGCCGCAAAATAAATGGACCGATATTGTCGAAGTCAATATCAACAACCTGGCCGCGGTGCCATCCATCGTATTTGGGTTATTGGGGTTGGCTGTGTTTATTAACTTCTTTCACTTGCCTCGCTCTGCACCGGTTGTTGGCGGTATTGTACTTAGCTTGATGACACTGCCCACCATCATCATTGCTTCGCGTGCCGCATTAAAAGCGGTACCACCATCAATTAGAGAAGCAGCACGTGGCCTGGGTGCATCAGAACAACAAGTGGTCTGGCATCACGTATTACCTTTGGCCATGCCTGGTATTTTAACGGGCACTATTATCGGGCTGGCGCAGGCTTTGGGTGAAACAGCGCCGCTACTCATGATTGGCATGGTGGCTTTTATTGTTGATATACCAGCAGGTTTTACCGATGCTGCAACGGTTTTGCCGGTTCAGGTATTTTTATGGGCTGATAGCCCAGAGCGTGCATTTGTTGAAAAAACCTCGGCTGCCATCATTGTTTTGTTAGGTTTTCTGATTTTAATGAACGCCGTCGCAGTTATGTTACGCAAGCGATTTGAGCGTCGGTGGTAAACGCCAGATTGGCTAAGCTTTCATGCTAAAACGCTTGAGAGCCTCGTGTTTTACTTGTTATAAACGAACTTACTATAGCGAAGAATACAAACAGTGAATGATACTCATCAGGACGCGTTCGACAAAATAACCGGCACCGTTGGTGATGTTACTGTCGACAATCCAAAAATGCGACTCAGCAATGTCGATGTGTTCTATGGCGATAAGCAAGCCATTTTTGATGTCAGCCTCGATATTGCCAACAACGAAGTCATTGCCATGATTGGTCCATCGGGTTGTGGCAAGTCAACCTTTTTGCGTTGTCTTAATCGCATGAACGACACCATTCCAAGCTGTCGGGTCACAGGCCAGATGTCACTCGATGGCGAAGACTTATACGGCGCCGATCTGGATACGGTACTACTGCGAGCGCGGGTTGGTATGGTGTTTCAAAAACCAAATCCATTTGCCAAAAGCATTTATGACAACGTCGCTTATGGTCCTCGTATCCACGGACTGGCCAGCAACCGCGCCGAGCTCGATGAAATTGTTATTGGTTCTTTGCAAAAAGCCGGTTTATACGAGGAAGTGCAAGACCGGCTTGATGCCCCCGGCACAAGCTTATCTGGCGGTCAGCAGCAAAGATTGTGTATCGCCCGCACTATCGCGGTTAGCCCAGAGGTGATTCTAATGGATGAGCCCTGCTCTGCCCTCGACCCAATTGCTACGGCAAAAATAGAAGAACTCATTGATGAACTTCGACAAAACTACGCCATTGCCATCGTGACACATTCAATGCAACAGGCCGCGCGCGTATCACAACGTACGGCATACTTTCATTTGGGCAAATTGGTGGAAGTTGGCACGACCAATCAAATATTCACTAATCCGTCACACGAGCTAACAGAAAACTACATAACCGGACGCTTCGGATAACGCATTTTATTTACCTGTTTTCCAGCACCCAACAAACAGCGAAACGAAAACTATGGACAAGTTACATTTAGACCAACATATTTCTCAACAGTTTAATCAAGAGCTAGAGGATGTGCGCAACAAAGTCCTGGCCATGGGTGGACTGGTTGAGCAGCAAGTCAGTAAAGGACTCACCGCGTTACTTGAACTCGATGCCGATTTAGGCAATGAAGTGGCCACTGCCGACTTTGAAGTCAACAAACTTGAAGTCGATATAGACGAAGAATGCATACAAATACTGGCACGTCGGCAACCGGCAGCCAGTGACTTGCGCTTGATTGTCACAGTGATCAAAGTCATCACTGACCTGGAACGTATTGGCGATGAAGCCGAAAAAATGGGCCGCTTTTCCACCGAGTTAACCGAGTCCGCAAAAGTGGT
>CALHOI010000001.1 GCA_938035525.1 uncultured Granulosicoccaceae bacterium | reverse complement strand
CAGTCGGATATCACCGAAAGTGGTTAGCGTATCGGCTGCAATGCAGGCCATATTGCCCTTGCGGGCGACGACGATCGTAGACAATTGCTTGATTTTCCGTGTTTGGTGCCAGAGCTATAGTCTGCCATGGCTGCATCAGTTGCGCTGAGACTTAACTGGCGGACTTGCTTGCTGCTATTGCAAGCGATGCAAAAGTGGCTATTCGTTGTCCTTCAGGAGTGAGAGCTGGTTCGCAGCGCTTTGCGGATCTGGCGTTGCTTCCAAAGTCTCGATAGCCTCACGAAAAGCCGCCACATCCTCGAAAGCGCGATATACCGAGGCAAAGCGAATATAGGCAACCTGATCGAGCTGTTGTAGCTCCTCCATGACCCAGCCGCCAATCTGCTGCGCATCAATTTCTCGCTCACCCGCCACCAGACAACGGTGCCGGACACGAGCAACCGCCTCGTCAATAAGTTCTACACTCACGGGCCGTTTTTCCAGGGCCTTCTGAAATCCGGCCTGTAGCTTCTGGTCCGAGAACGGCTCTCGATTTCCGCGGGTTTTTACGACACGCGGCAAATTCAACTCAGCCGACTCGTATGTGGTGAAACGCTCCTCGCACTCGGTGCATTCACGCCGGCGACGAACCTGATCGTTGTCCCCGACCAACCGGGAGTCAACCACTTTTGTATCGATTGCACCGCAAAAGGGACAGCGCATTTATACATCTCCTAGGAATAATCGGAACCGAGCAGCAGTGCCGTCGCTGGGGAGATTACCACAAGCCCTGTGTTATTATTTCGCGCTTAACGGAACAACAATCCACGTCTACGAGGAATTTTCTAAACATGACACAGCCCAAGCGAATTGCCATCACAGGCGCGGCCGGTCAAATCTGTTACTCCATGCTTTTTCGCATTGCTGCCGGCGAAATCTACGGCCCTGATCAGCCAGTTAGCCTACACCTGCTGGAAATCACACCCGCTCTCGGCCTGCTTGAGGCGGTCAAAATGGAACTCGACGATTGTGCATTTCCATTGCTAAATGACGTGGTTTGCACTGATGACCCAAAGGTTGCCTTAAACAAGGTTGATGCAGTGTTGTTTGTCGGCGCTAAACCCCGCGGACCTGGCATGGAACGAAGTGACCTCATAACAGACAATGGCAAAATATTTAGCTCACTGGGAAAAGTGCTTAATGAGGTAGGCAACCCGGATTGTAAGGTTTGTGTTGTGGGTAACCCTGCGAACACCAATGCTTACATATTAAAAGCCAATGCACCCAACATTAACCCTCGCAACATTACCGCCCTGACTCGGCTTGACCATAACCGGGCTCTGTCACAGCTGGCCGCCAAAGCAGGCGCGCGCATCGGTGATATTCAAAAAATGGTTATCTGGGGCAATCATTCCACTACCCAGGTACCCGACATATCTTACGCATCAATAAACGGCAAAGCCGCCAGCGATATGGTTGATCAAACCTGGGCACGTGAGGAATTTATTCCTACGGTTGCCAAGCGAGGGGCTGAAGTGATTAAAGCGCGCGGGAGTTCAAGTGCAGCGTCCGCAGCGAACGGAGTTATCGACCACATGTCCAGCTGGATACAAGGCACTCCTGATGGCGACTGGGTGAGTATGGCCGTACCCAGCGACGGAAGTTATGGCATTGATGAAGGATTAATTTATTCGTTTCCGGTGCAAATTAAAAATGGCGACTACACCATTATCAGCGATCTTGATGTCAGTGATTTCATTAAAGAAAAAATGATGGCCAGTCAACAGGAGTTGCGTGACGAACGCGATACGGTGGCAGCTTTATTGAACACTTAAACGTTTAGGTTGTAAGACCGTAATGCAATAACGACTAAGGGGACCTTTAAGGTCCCCTTTTTTTACTTGATATTTTTACTTGATATTTTTATGCCATTCGTTTTTACGCGGTTCGTGGCACAAATTTTTTGACTCGGAACAACAGTAATCCTACCAGCACAGCCAGATAAACCATTGGCTCGAGTTGATCACCTCTGGTCAACCACACATAGTGTATTACTGATGCTACCGCGGCGACATAAACCATTTTATGCAAGCTCTGCCACCGTTTACCGAGTCTTTTCATCATGCCTTTCGTCGACGTTAATGCTAAAGGCACAAGTATCACAAAGGCAACAAACCCGACGGTAATGTATGGCCGGTCAATGATATCCGCTACGATGGCGCTAACATCAAGCTGTTGATCGAGAAGCGCGTACGTGGACAAATGCAGTAGCACGTAGAAAAAAGCAAATAATCCCACCATGCGCCTAAGCCTTATTGGCCAAGGTTTTTTCAACACCATGCGAAGTGGTGTCATGGCAAGACTAAGCAACAAAATACGCAACGCCCACTCTCCTGTGAACTGCGTGATTGTTTCGATGGGGTTAGCACCGAGCAGATTGTTAAATACCGCATAAACCAGATAAACAAACGGTAAACTCAGCATTATAAAAACGCTGGGTTTGAAAAGACGGTTGTTACTCGAAGTAAAGGACAACGCTGACCTTCCTATTGTCTGACCGCCGGCGGCGTTGCTGATATGTTCGTTGTGAGTATTCATGAGACCATAGATCAACTAACAACAGCATGGTTCCGCGCGCAGATCGCAATGCAGGAATCAGCTTGTGATGAATTTCACGGCCCTAAAAGAACTTTTTCAAATCCATATCGGCGTACAACTCAGCAACCTCTTCGCCATAACCGTTCATAAATTGCGAGTCGATTTTTTTGGTGAAGAGCGCGCTAAGCCCGGATGTTTCACCTGCAAGCCTGCGCTCTTTCGCCTGACTCCAGCGAGGATGACTGACTTCCGGATTCACGTTGCTATAAAAACCATACTCGTGAGGAGCCGACATATTCCAGCTAGTTTGCGGCTGCTTTTCAGTGAAACTGATACGCACAATAGATTTAATGCTTTTGTAACCGTACTTCCATGGTACAACCAATCGCATAGGCGCACCGTTCTGACCCGGAATCTCTTTGCCGTACATTCCGATAGCCATAAAACTCAGTGGGTGCATGGCTTCATCGATTCTAAGCCCTTCTCTGTAAGGCCAATCCAATACTCGACTTTTCATACCCGGCAGGTCAGGATCATTAAGGGTTTCAAAAGACACGTACTTTGCGTTTGAATTAGGTTTGAACCGTTTCAGTAAATCTGCCAACGCAAAACCGTTCCATGGAATGACCATGGACCAGGCTTCGACGCAACGCAGGCGATAGACTCGCTCTTCGATCGCATGCGGCTTTAAAATATCTTCTAAGGTGAATGTACCGGGTGCATCGCACTCACCATCAACAACCACGCTCCACGGATCGGTGATCAGCTTATCAGCGTTTTTTACCGGGTCACCCTTGTCTGTGCCCAACTCGTAGAAATTGTTGTAAGTGGTGGCAATTTCTTCGGTGGTTTGTTTTTCAGTTGCGCTATCGGCCCATTTGCTGATAGGACCAATCTCTTTGGCCATTGCGTCCGTTCCAATAAACCCGGTCATGCCGGCCGCAGTAGCCGCCTGTATAAGGGCGCGACGGCGCCGGAATGTTTGTTCGTCAGTTATTTCGCTACTGGTGATACCAGCGATACGCATCCAATCTTTCATTAAATTCCGCTCTGTTTACCAAATAGTTAATTATCAAGACACCCAAGCCAGGAAAAAATTCCACTGTCGTAGACCATCTTTATCGGCTCAAGACATGCAATGTGTACACCGTTGGGCGGCTCGAATCGCCATCTACCGCACTAAGTTTAGATCAGGGGCCGGTAGATGCTCGAAAATCGGCCCTGGAACACACGCCAGACGGGGTATTGGCCCGATTCCTGATACAACCACCCACGTAACATACACTTAAAATGAGACGGTAACATTTTGTGGAAGTTTTGAAGGGTAACCAGTCCGACCAGAGCCTTGCTCGTCGTCGCAGCGACCGAAAAGGGGTAGCTCAACGCGCGCTCGCTTGGCTGATGCGCGATGGTGATATATTGCTTTACCCGCATTCCCCATTGGCCTTGGCAGATGTGCTGGCGGCTGAAAACGGCGGCTTTGACCTCATTGCTGATCAGGGTCAACCTGCGCACCCAAGCGATGAACCGGTGATTCACCAAAACGAGCCCAGTGCACCGAGCTCCTTGCAACAGCGCAGACAGAGAAAGCATCCACGCAGCCGTGCAAATTTACTGACTCAACATTCTCAGGCTGAACTGATAGCGTGCTGCAAAAGCATACAAGTCGAGAACGCTTTGGTTAAACACGCTGGTGTTAAACGACTGTACCTGACGGCCGGGTTTCTGAATTTTACTGACAGCGATGAAAACTCGCTGGCACGTCGCGCACCATTGCTGTTCTACCCTGCCACCTTAATTCGCAAAGCCAACGCAGCAGACGCGCGATTGGATTCCAACAGCGCTAACACAGCGCCAGATAACGAGATAGACGACCAGGCGGACATTGAATACGAAATTAGATTAGACGGCCCGGTTCCGGACATTAACAAAGCGCTTAGTGAATGGTGCAACGAACACGCTGAATTTACTTTACCCGAGTTCAACCCGGACTTACCACTACAAGATTATTTTGCGCAGCTTGCTCAATCCATTAGTGAAGTTGATAACGTTGAACTGCAATTTGATATTGCATTGGGCAACTCAGCGCCACCAATATCAAATGCTGCGAGTGTACAGAGCCAGGCTATGCTGCCTGCCCTGCCCAAGTTATTTGACAGCTCTCTTGCGAAAGCCATTACCGATAACAAAAATTTGCAACAACTGCATAGCGTGCTTAATCTGATTAAAGATTACCGTATCGAGGACAGTGGCGAGCAGGCTCTGCCCAGCGCTGCCAACGAAGCAGCAGGCGCTGTATCCAATTTACACGAGTACTCTAAAAAGCTTAGTGGTGCCGGTTTGTCACGCGTTGAGTTTCAACACTTGCCCGGCTTACCAGACAATATGCTCAAATGGACTGGCAGAGTAACCAAGGCCATGGAATCAAAACTGGTTACGCAGGTACTCGATCTGCCCGGTATTTCAGCGCGACATTTGATTCGGCTAGCCGGGGTTATCGAACTAATAGACAAAGCACCACTGACCATTGATCAATTCAAACACAGCGATTTGTGTTTCGCTACAACCCCAGCTTTACTGCAACGAGCCAAACATCAGGCTGGTCTCATTGAAGATGAGCTAAGCACGCTGCAAAACACATTCGTACTCGATAAAGTACCGGCAAAAAAGCAGTTGCTCAGCCTTATTGGCGAATTAGGTGGCAGCCTGGACGAGGAGCCAGACATTGTTGATGCCGATTATTTTAATGCGCGCCGACAATTCATGGAATTCAGCATCGAAAAACCCACTAGCCTGACACCGGAACACAGAAGCCTGCTGGGCAAGCTTGCCAAAGTGCTGCGTTTTAGAGAACTGTTTGTCAATAACGTTGAATACCGTATGGCCCTGGGGCCTGGGTACCGAGGATTACGCACCGACTGGAACGCACTGAGCGGAACAGTTGAGTACGCACAGGAAATAAGCGAAGTCCTTGAGTCAGAATCGATTGCTGCCAGCGCACTTGGTCAATGGAATGATTTTAGAAGCACATACATCAGCGAACTTAAAGTTCTGCAAAAAGCCGCAGACTCATTGCGTAAGTTACTTTGGATATGTGGCTCTGAATGGCAAAACAAACCCACAAACGACGTGCTGAAGCAGGCTGATCAGACACGCATGAAACTAATGGCATGGTCTGACGTATATAGTCCCGTTGAAACCGGAAATAGCAACACACCAAGCAAGGTGTTAGCGCAATTTTCAGGAAAATCTCAAGAAGATGTGCTCACCGAAATTCACGTTGGGGAAACACAAGCCACCATTGATGAGCATCTAAGCGGTGGCAACGCCACGGCCGACTCGGTTGTTGAAACGATAGAGTGGTTACGACAAGCGAGTCAAACGGCTAGCGAGCTGGATTTGGAAATCAATGATATTGTCGCGCATTTAAATATTGCGTAGCTGGTAAATATTGCGTAACACGTGAATATTGTTAGCAGGCCCTAGCTCACCCACACCCGCGCGTTTTCGAACATTCTTAACCACGGACCGTTATCGCCCCATTCGGGAGGATGCCAGGAATTGGTTACGGTTCTGAATACTCGCTCTGGGTGAGGCATCATGATAGTGGCTCGTCCGTCATCACTGCACAAACCCGTTATACCATGCACAGAACCATTCGGATTGAGCGGATAGTGCTCGGTTAACTTGCCTTCGTTATCCACGTAGGCTAGCGCAACATGAGCCTGGCTTAAGTGATCTTGAGATTCAAACTGCACACGCCCTTCTCCATGCGCTACCGCAATGGGCAAACGCGAGCCAGCCATATCGGTGAAGAACAGAGACGGCGACTCATATACTTCAACCGTGGCAACGCGCGCTTCGTATTGCTCGCTGCTGTTGCGTAAAAATTTCGGCCAGTGGTGTGCACCAGGAATGAGCGCGCGCAAATGCGACAACATTTGGCAACCGTTACAAACGCCTAGCGTAAAGGTATCGCTGCGATGAAAAAATTGCTGAAACTCGGCGACTAACTTTTCGCTGAACAATATCGACTTGGCCCAACCACCACCAGCGCCCAGCACGTCACCGTAGGAGAAGCCACCGCAGGCTACCAGGCCGTTAAAATCTGTTAGTGAAATACGCGCAGAGTGTAAATCACTCATGTGCACATCAATACAATCGAAACCGGCAGCATCGAAAGCGGCTGCCATCTCTATATGACTGTTAACACCCTGTTCGCGCAGCACAGCCACTTTAGGCCGCGTTAATGCAAGGCCCGAAACAAGTAAGGATTCATTCGGGTTGAACGTCAGTGTCGGAGAAATACCCGGGTCGTCAGGGCGACTGACAAGATCAAGTTCTTGTTCAGCACACTGAGGGTTATCTCGGTGTTTTTGCATCTGATAGCTGGTCTGCCACCATTGTGCTCGCAACACGGACACCGGCTGAGAGAAAACCAGCTCTTCGCCATGCCAGATTTCTATGTCAGGGGTTTCGCACAATCCGCCTATCGGGTGCACCAAGTCACCAATACCTGCCATTTCAAACACGGCAAAAACATTCGCGTAAGCTGAGGAACGAACCTGAATAACCGCACCAAGTTCTTCATTAAACAGCGTCGCAAGCGTGTTTTTGGACAAGCTCTGCAACTGCGCTCTAACGCCGACATTTCCGGCAAACGCCATTTCTGCCAAGGTGACAAACAATCCACCGTCGGAGCGATCATGGTAGGCCAGCAGATGGTTGTCGTTTAACAATGACTGAATAGCAGAGTACAAACCTTTTAAATGATCAGCTGAATCCACATCGGGGGTCTGCGCACCGGTTTGCGAATAAACCTGCGCCAGACAAGAACCACCCAGTCGATTTTGACCACGACCCAAATCGATAAAGAACAAATCGGTATCACCACAGTCGGTACGTAACTGAGGGGTGACGGTTTTGCGAACATCCTTTACTGGAGCAAAACCGGTAACCACTAACGACATCGGTGCCGTTACGCTGTGTTCTTGATCACCGTCAGACCAGACTGTTTTCATCGACAAGGAATCTTTACCCACCGGTATCGCAATGCCCAATTGCGGTGCGAGCTCCAAACCAACAGCTTTAACGGCATCGAACAAACCAGCGTATTCACCTGGGTGACCTGCGGCAGCCATCCAGTTAGCAGATAATTTGATGTTGCCAATGTCACCGATGTTGGCCGCCGCAATATTTGTGATGGCTTCACCCAGGGCAAGCTTTGCAGAAGCCACAGGGTTAACAACGGCGACCGGTGTGCGCTCACCCATTGCCATGGCTTCACCGGTATAGCCACGATAGTCTGCTACTGTCACAGCCACATCGGACACGGGCATTTGCCATGGACCCACCATTTGATCACGTACCACTTGTCCAGTAACGGATCGGTCACCAATGGTGATTAAAAAGTTTTTGGAAGCAATACAAGGTAATTGCAGCAAACGTGAAACAGCCTCTTCAACGCTGATGTCGCTGGTATCGAATTCGCGCTTAGCAAAGTCACGCCGCTGAGCTTCGATGGCCAGCTTGGGCGGCTTGCCCAGCAAAACATCCATCGGCATATCAACGGGTGAATCGTTTAAATAGGGATCATCCACCAACAATTGCCGTTGTTCAGTTGCTTCGCCAACTACCGAAAACAAACAACGCTCTCGTTCGCACAAGGTTTTAAACTCATCAAGTCGCGCGCTATCCACAGCGAGAACATACCGCTCTTGTGCCTCGTTACTCCAAATTGCCTTGGGTGACATGCCTGGCTCGGCATTGGGTATGGCGCGCAAGTCAAAATGACCACCGCGTCCTGCATCATTGACCAACTCGGGCAACGCATTGGATAGCCCGCCTGCTCCCACATCGTGCATAGACAGAATAGGACTTTGCTCACCTAACGCTATACAACGATCAATCACTTCTTGACAGCGCCGTTGCATCTCTGGGTTGCCACGCTGCACCGACGCAAAGTCCAGGTCGGCATCAGAGGCACCACTGGCAACCGATGAAGCGGCCCCGCCACCCAAGCCAATTAACATGGCGGGCCCACCAATAACAACAATCGCAGTGCCGGATGGAACCGGCTTTTTATCAATATTCTGCGCTCGAATATTTCCCAGTCCACCCGCGAGCATGATTGGTTTGTGATAACCGCGCGTCTCAGTCACATCCCCGAACTCAACGTCCTGGCAATAGGTTCTAAAATAACCACCCAGATTGGGTCGGCCAAACTCATTGTTAAAGGCCGCGGCACCAATTGGTCCTTCGATCATGATATCCATGGCGCTGGCAATACGTTCAGGCTTTCCCACCTGCGCTTCCCATGGTTGGGGCCAGTAAGGCAAATGCAAATTAGATACGCTAAACCCGCAGACCCCAGCTTTTGGTTTGGAGCCGTTGCCAGTGGCTCCTTCGTCACGTATCTCACCACCTGAACCGGTTGCCGCACCCGGAAACGGCGATATTGCTGTTGGGTGGTTGTGCGTTTCAACTTTTATTTGTATGTGTGTTGGTTCTTGCCAGTATTGATACTGGTTTTCGCCGTTCGGTAACCAACGATGCGCTTCATATCCTTCGATAACAGCTGCGTTGTCGTGATAGGCGGATAGCACTCCTTCGGGAGCATTGGCATGGGTGTTTCGGATCATGCCAAACAGTGAATTCGATTGAGGTACACCATCGATTGTCCAAGACGCGTTGAATATTTTATGCCTGCAATGCTCAGAGTTAGCCTGCGCGAACATCATGAGTTCGGCGTCGGATGGATTCCGTTTACTGGCAATAAAGTGATCAGCCAGATAATCAAGCTCATCATCTGACAATGCCAGCCCTAATGCCTCGTTTGCCTGCTCCAGCGACGCTTTTCCATCGGTCATAACATCGATTCGAACAAGCTGAGCAGGTTGCTGATTTAGAAAGAGCTGATTGGAATTGGGCTGTTCAGCACTCAATGACTCCGTCATACGATCATGGAACAGAGACAATAGTTCGGGGTTTTGGATATCGCGCGATTGGATACCTGAGAGATCGTAACGCACTGCACGCTCTATTCTATTGATCGCAACCAACCCACAATTATGCACAATATCAGTGGCCTTTGAGGACCACGGAGAAATTGTGCCGGCGCGAGGAGCCACCCACACAGAGACCGTATCAGCCGGCTTTTGCTTTGCCGCTCGGACATCCAGCAATGAGTGGAGCTGTTCAAGTTGCGCGTCGTTGAGCGTGGCTTCGATATCGAGGTAATACTCAAAGCTGGTACCTATGCTGGACACATTCGGTAAGTGCTCGCGCAGCTTAGCTAATAATCCCTGAAGACGAAAATCCGAGTGCGCTGGCGCGCCGGTGAGGCAAAGCATCCTAAAAACTCGTGAGTTGGCTGACGAAACGGGCTTTTCAGGACGCCTATGATACTGGATGTGGCATAAAAAAACCGGCACCCTGAGGCGCCGGTTTTTGTTTTTAACTCTACCTGGTTAACTCAGCCCAGCAATTGCGGCTGTAATATCGTTAGCTTTAGCTTAGATATCAACAACCAGGTTGATAGTGGTTGCGTTGTCACTTTTAGACGCTGATTCCAGAGTCGGGTTAGTAATATCAGTGTTACCACGAGTTTGGTGAGTCAACTTAAGCGCCATTCGCTCGCTCAGTTTGAACGCCAATCCAAGACCGATTTCGGTGTACGTGTTGTCACCGCCGAAGTCAGATCGGAAATCAGCGTTGAAGGTTACGTTGTCATTGATACGGTTTAAGTAGTTGGCACCAAAATAAGCAACACCACCGTTGACGTCGTCGCCGAGTACCACTTCCGTTGTCTTGTTACCAAAACCGGCTTCAGCAGATAAGAAGCCCGAGGCGTCAGAGAAAAATTTGTGACCAATACCGATCAGCTGGCGAGTCGCCAGGTTAATGTTGGCAGGCTTGTCTTTTTCATAATCGAGGATACCGAAAAAGTACGTACGAGGACGCCAGTAATAACGCGGCTGGTAACCAAAAGAAAGGCGATCAGAGTTACCACTCTTAACCGCTCTTAAAACAGTGATTTCTTCACCGTTAACAATTCTGGTGATTGGGTCGCCGTTTTCATCTTCGGCTTCTTCCAGAGAGGTTGCATCGCCCTTGAAGTAAGCACCGAAAATCAAGTGTTCCCACTTGCCTACTGTTTTTCCCAATCGGATGCTTGCGTTGACGTTACTGGCTTCAGTGTTACCAGTAAGACTGGTTGCGCCAAGAGTCGCAGTTCCGCTCCAACCTTGAATCACAGAATCAACAGCACCAGAGTCTTGTGCGTTTACACTGGAAACGGCCAGGGCACTAAAAACGACAGAAGCGCATAGTTGCTTCATTAGTGTCTTGCTTTTCATTGTGTTTTTATATCCATTAGTAAAGAGTTAGAACGAGTAGTGGAGTTTATATATAGTCCAATAACAGCGGGCGCGGATTACTTGCATGGCACAATTTATAACAATCAAACGACAAATTATTGGCCCGCATGTGCAAAGAAAATACAACCGGACTGTCGAGCATAGCCACCACTCTCTTGACCTAATGGTAGCTACATTTTTTATCGCTGGATTAAATTAGTGTTACTCGCTAAGGCTAAGTATGTTGAATTAAATTCGTAAACCCTGCAAAGCTTTCCAACGTGAAAGGAAACTGTACTAAAAACCAGCAATTGTCGTCTGCATCGCACAGTATTGACACGTACTCATTGAATTTTCCTGACAGCGGACGCATACTACAGTCAGGCAAGCTTTTCCGGGGAAGACATGGTTTCGACGGGAGTGGCGAACCCTTAGGTGCATGCCGAGGCTCAGATTACCTCGTAAATCCAGCTGAAAACTTATAGTTGCCAACGATGACAACTACGCACTGGCTGCATAATTAGATTTTTGGGCTTTTGTCCAATTAGTTTAGTTTTGTAGTTCTACCCCGATTCCGGATCTGCCTGTGGGTTTGGACGGGGGCAACAGACGCAGGATCGCCGGAAGGGTCGCACTTACACCGGATGGTTAAATAAATAATGTGCTCGCTGCTTTTTATGGTGCTCGTCCTGCATTAAGTGGCTAAAGCTAATGACGAAACTAAGCATGTAGTACCGACGGCGGAGTGCTTTCGGACGGGGGTTCGACTCCCCCCTTCTCCACCAATTCAAAAGCCCGCACTTAGCGGGCTTTTTTATGGCTATTGTATTCACGTATTTTAAACCGCCTGCAATTGCTCAGCAGTATATCCATGCGGTACTGGTTTCCCTTCGCCATTTATCGCAACAAACACTATACGGTCTATGGTTATAACAACCACTTGTGATTTCTTGTTCCGTACCTCACAGCGCGTGGTAATCGACGTGCCCACCAAACAAACGATCACTGATATTGAGATCGTTCGGTCTTACGAATCGACGCGTGTAGTACTTCATGCGAATACCCTGACTCTTTTATAAGTTCACCGCTACCAAAGGTTAGCGCTTCAAGCAGCATGCTGTTGTTCCCCAATTTTTATGCTGGTTGGCGTATCAGGATGTTCGGTCATATTGGATACGATAGTGCGACGAGAACTCTGATCGAAATTTAGCGGAGCAATATTTTCAGGTAACTCTCTCCACGGCCAAGCCTTAACGCCTTCGCTGAGAAGTTCTGGTGAGTAGCCGCAGTCTATTAACTGCCGTTCTGTCATTGACCGAAGTTGGTCAAGCGTTTTTCGTTTACCAAGGTTTTCGAAAACCGTTGTCAATGTTGGAATAAATTTCATATCGATGCTCCTTTACTCTGAAAAAATAGAACTACTGTTGCTGTGAATGTGGTGTCTTTAAAAATAGCGTCAAGTGAAGCACACACACAAACAACATTTATTTGAACATCGATAAACAAAATCTAATGTTGGTTACTATTTGCATAACAGTGGTGTAAAAAAAGACGAACACATCAAAACAAGCACACAAACGGAGCCACGAATGCACCATTGGTGAGTTTTTGAAACACATTGCTCGGTTGCAGTGCACAGTCTAATGAGACAAATTAACTTATAGTCACGTTAGTCACAGGCGTTGTAAGTTCGGGTTCACGCAAAGCTATACAACATGTTGTTCCGATGAAACCTGGGAATCTGGCACTATGTGAGAAATAATTTACTCGCGTCAGTCAGGAGAACAATTTGGTCGACGAAAAATACCCGCTGTGCCAGGGCCCCAATCCCGCCCTTACAAAGGCGGTGTTCGAATTACCTGAGATACTATTGACACTCACGCCCATGTATTTGCAACCGACACCCCGTTTTTAAAGGCAATATGCCCAATGACGGCGCACTGCGTTTTGACTAGCATGAAAGTATCCTTATACTACCGCTTCCTACAGAGCTAGAAAAATCTTATGACACAGTTTGGCGTGGCGTTAATTGGTGCGGGTATGATTGCTAAAACCCATGTGTCGGCGTTATCTGCACTACATTCGCGCTGCCGGCTCAAGGTCATAGTATCCACACGACCTGAACGCGCTGAGTATCTTTTATCAATTTACCAAGGCACTGCTCCACAACTCACCAATGACTTATCAATTGTCTTAAATGATCCCGATATTCACTACGTAATAGTGGCTACACCACCAAACATCAGAATTGATCTGATAGATTCACTGACCAAAGCCGGCAAACATATCCTGCTTGAAAAGCCTGTAGCGCGCACTGTCGATGAATCGGAACAGGTGGTTGAAATTTGCAAACTCGCCAAGGTTAAACTGGCGATTTTATTCCAGCATCGCATGTGGGACACCACAAAGGTTGCGAATGAATTGTTAAGCAGTGGTGATCTAGGCAATATTGGCCTGGTTGAAATCGCAGCCCCTCTGTGGCGCCCGCAATCTTATTACAATGAACTGGGACGCGGCACATACGAACGCGACGGTGGTGGTGTATTAATCACCCAGGCCATCCACACAATCGATTTAGCGCTAAGCCTTACAGGCCCTGTATCGCGAGTGCAGGCAATGGCCGCAACATCGTCTTTGCACAAAATGGAATCAGAAGACTTCGCCGTTGCAGGACTACATTTTAAATCAGGGGCAGTTGGCTCCTTTGTGGCGAGTACCGCAACCTACCCGCACGGCAAAGAATCCATTGTTCTTCATGGTGAACATGGTTCACTGCGTCTTCTATCGCACGACATGAAGGTTTTTTGGCGAGACGGCACTTGTAAAGACTACAAGTCTACCATCGAGCCCGATGGTTCACTAGAATCCAAGAGCGTGTTCCATAAGCGGATGATTGAGCATTTCATGGATTGCATCGAACACGGGGGTGCGCCATTAGTCAGCGGCGAAGATGCGCTGGATTCGCACCGATTTATTGCGGCAATCGAGCATTCGTCGCGAACAGGATGTGCAGTAGATGTTTAGAACTGCTTGAAAGACAACGTCAAGCGAATTCAATTATAGCGGCACTTTTCAAGGCACCCTTGTTTGTCCAAAACTCACGTGAGTTTCGCTACACGCCACTTGCTCCGAATCCACAGCACCGCAGGGCCCCACATCAACATTCTCATCCATCCAATCGTCCACGCGATAACCATTTTGCGGCACAACACGCCCATCGGGACGTTTGAAAAATCGCGCACCTTGTGTGTTAGTAGAACCTGTTTCGATTGAATAACCCCCTTCATGCACGAGCCGATGATGCTGGGAACACAAAAGAATTAAATTACTCACGCTTGTCTCCCCGCCGTCGGCCCAATGCTTAATATGGTGCGCATCGACATACCGCGTATGTGTACAACCCGGGAAGGCGCAGCCTTTATCACGTGACCAAAGCGCGCGCCGAATAGCCGTAGTAATGGTTCGAACCTTTCGGCCAACATTTAACGGCTCGCCTTTAGCGCTTTCTATGATGGGAACAATACTGCCATCACAACACAATCGCCGGACTGTATCGATGGGCAGCTCGGACTCGCTTGTTGACCCGTCTGCGGTATCACTGGCACCGTTTACCAGTGCTGCCTCATCGACATGCACAACAACCTGATATAAGTCAGCACTGGACTTATTGTTCCTGACATCTTTAGCAGTTTGCGCCAAAGCAGCACCCTGCATGTACTCTCGCACCATCAACATGGCGGCATCTGCTTGCAAGGCATGCCACGAGTCTTGTTTCCTACGCAGCTTATCTGGCGCACTGGCACACTCAGAAGAGAGTTGCACGGCCGCTTTCTCAATAGCCTGCTCAAACAAAGCACCTTCTTCTAGTGTCAGCTCAATGGAAAAGTTCATTAGCCCGGTTTTATCATCACGCCATAGACGCAACGATCTATTTTCGTGCGATTTATTGGCTTCGAGCGTAGATGCTTTAGTCGTGTTGACCCGCTGGCGACAGTGCGATTCAACATTGGCGGCAGAAAGCTTGCTGGCTATGTCGACTAGCTCTTGTTCGTTATCTTGATTAGCAATCCGGGTTAACGATCTCACCTTCGAATAAGACAAACCACCACTTTCGAAAGCACGGGATATAACCGGCAGTTTTTTAAGTGCGTGCGCAACGCGAAGTTTGTCGCGCGCCGCGTTTGCGGATAAGTCGCAACGCCACCGCAACCAGGCCACGGCATCGGTACACCCCCACTTTAACCAACCGCAACGTTCATCGAACTCGCGAATCAGGGTCATTAATTGATAATTACAGGTGTTTAAGTGTCGCGATAATCGACCTATAGCAGCATCGAGTTCTTCTATTTCGGAATTCTGTTTATAGTTGGCCAGAATGGCCTGATGCTGTGAATTTAATTGCGAGTTGGATTGTACTGCGGTAGACATAGTTTTTCCTCCTGAATAACTATTACTGTAAATTTTAACAGCATATCACAATATCAACAACTCGCATTCATACTCAATAACTACACCCGCCAATCCAGCACGCGCGTCTCAAAGAATGTAATAACTGAACTTAAGATAACACCCAAGATAGATAATATAGCCACACCCACAAACAATCGTTCAAGGTCGTACAACGAACCGGCCTCCAAAATATACGCACCAACGCCGTACTCAGCGCCCAGCATTTCAGCGGCAACCAATAAAATGATAGCTATCGCCAGACTGACTCTTAATCCCGATAGTATTCCTGGCATCGAACCCGGTAACACAATTTTTGTCACTATCGAAAACCAGGAAAGCGAGAAGCTCTGGCCCATTCTTATAAGCGATCGATCAACGTTATCCACTGCGCCATAGGTTGCAACCACTGTTGGTGTAAACGTGCCAAAAGCAATAAGCGCGTATTTTGATTGCTCCTCAATACCAAACCAAATAACAAACAGTGGTAATAGAGCGATTTTGGGAATCGGAAAAATGGCGGCCACAATGGGTACCAGTCCGGCGCGCACATAAGAGAACAAACCAATCATGACACCCACTGCGATACCAAGAGATGCGCCAATGGTTGCACCGACTGCCAATCGACTTAACGATGGCAGTAAATGCTTCCACAACAAGCCAGTGTTCCATAGTTCAACAAACGTATAAAACACATCACTTGGACGCGGCAATGTGAGGTTACTGATAAACCCCAACCGTGCGCCGATTTCTATTAAGGCAATCAAAACGACAAACACGATCAAGCCAATCCAACGCTTAGACTGAGGGGCAAAACCGCCACCACGAAACGCGACCTGCATTTGCAGGTCAGGCTTTTCTGAGTCAGGCATCAAGCAACTCCTGATCAGCCGCTGCGGCTTCATCTCGCATCAACTCCCAAAGGTACTTTTGCTTTTGCTCAAGTTCAATGTCACCGATCTTGCGCTCGGCAAGAGGAACAGGAATATCAACAATCTCGCGTATGCAACCCGGCCTTCGCGAGAGCACAACAATGGAATGACCAAGTCGTACTGCTTCACTTAGATTATGAGTCACATAAACCGAAGTGAAAGGCTCACGTGTCCAAAGATCGATTAAGTCATCCATTAGTAGCTCGCGGGTTTGACTATCAAGCGCTGATAGCGGCTCATCCATAAGCATCACGGCTGGTTTAACGGCAAGCGCTCTGGAGATGGCGACACGCTGTTTCATACCACCGGAGAGTTGTTTGGGCAGCGCCTTACGGAAATCGGTGAGATTGGTACGGGCCAGCACATCCGAGATAATCGTTTCAACATGACTACCTCGGATGCCATGATCTTCCAACACCAGACTGATGTTTCCTTCAACTGAGCGCCAAGGAAGCAACGCAAAATCCTGAAACACATACGTCAAGGGGTTTAAGCTCTCTGCCGGCGGCTCGCCAATTTGTAAAATACGTCCCTCTGTTGGAAGTTCAAGCCCACCTATTAGTCGCAATAATGTAGATTTGCCGCAGCCAGATGGCCCAATAATACAAACAATCTTACCCGCCGGTATGACTAGGTTGATGCTGCGCAAAACCTCGACATCATCGTAACGATGACTGACATTGTCGAGCTGCAAATCCATACCGGGTTGCGTCAGTTGCTAGCGTAGGATCCATCAACAAGTGTATCCAAGGTTATGGTGTCTTTCACCAGATCTTCAGCAATAAACCAATCTAACTGATCTTGAACAGATTCAAGATTTAATGCCGCATTGGGGCTGATACGCATCGCGCCATTGCGAATGCTTGGCGCTGCTTTTTCGTAAGGTCTATCGGTGTATACATACTTATGCACCAGTTTCACCATGTCTTCAGCAGCTTCATCACCAGCGGTTTTATCAACCAATGCAGCATTAAAATCTGCCGCTCCTTTAGAAAACGCCCGCAGGAAAGCTTCCGACTTTTCACGCTCGTTAGCGGCATTGTCTGCCGATGTGAACACAACCGTAACTTGATAATCAGGAATATAGTCGGCAACGTCGCCAACAATATGCACAGCACCAGAACCACTAAGCGGCTTAGCTATATGCGGCACGATACTCCAGGAGTCAATCTGTCCAGATTTTATTGCACCAATTACCGCGCCGGTTTTTTGCAGCGGTTTATATTTTAGGGAGATACCTTCTTTGGCTGCAATCTTTGCCCCCATATAATGAAAGGACGAACCTGATTGTGTGATTCCCCATGATTTCCCATCCAACTCGGAGGCGGAGGTTACTCCAGCCTGAAATGCCGCATCTGACACCAGGATTTTCTGACCGTCAATGCCTTGCTCTTCCATCAAAGCACCGCCAATGACTTTAGCAGCGCCTTTTTCGGCTAACGAGATTAGACCACCCGAAATAGCCGTAACAGCATAGTCCACATCTTTTGAGGCAACAGCCACTGCCATCGGTTGCGCTGCCTGAAAAAACTTAAACGTAACATCAAGCCCTTCTTCTTTGAAATACCCTCGCTCAAAGGCAACAAAGCTGGCAGCATGACTGGTAAAACGCAGCGCACCAACATCTATTGCCGTGTCCGCGGCCCATACAGGATTTGCCAGTATGACCGACATCGTTAGCGAGCCAATCACTTTTAGCCTGTTTAATCTCATCATGATTATTTCTCCTCCAGAGTGTCTGTGGACTTTTCGGTTTTTCTTATGTGCGTCGAGTATGTCACATTCCACATCCACGCAAACGCGGGCCACTTGAAACAATATCCGGGCAAACGCCAATCACTCTGGCGTATTGCCAAAGCTAACAACCTTGTAGGGATTGCCAAAAAAACAGCACTACATCACACTTGTGTAGAGGCAAACTGGAGGACACGAGACGCTACGAGCGTTGTTCGTCACAGAAATGAAACGAGATTGGCCACGCAATCACTGGTAAATTCTGTTGTAATATGAGACGTAATTACCCAACGCTATCACGTATTTGTTTTAAAGTACCGGCACCAAAGATCTAATGGACAGACTGTGAAACGTTGTACTTTGGCAAACCCGCGCAAAATCCTGTTCCTGGGGCTGCTCCTGGGGCCGCCTTTACTCGTGCCTATTGCGTCCGCAAAGCAAGGGCCAAATTGGTCTGATGCTGGCGGTTGGGACGACCTGACCAACTTCTCAACTATACAAGCGGTGAGCGCTGGCGACGATCTGTACTTGTTAGCCAGAAGCAATTCGGGCATGACAACCCTGCGCTACAAAGCCAAATCAAATAAATGGCTTCCAGTAGCCAGCAACGATCCACTCTGGTCAGATGAAAATGGCTGGGACGACTTGTCTAACTATTCGACTATTCAGGCAGTTGGTGCAGGCAACGAGCTCTATCTTATAGCCCGCTCTAATTTCGGCATGATTACCCGTCGATACGATGCTACTGTTGATCGCTGGAAAAATCTGGCCGTAGACGACTTACCATTTTCTGATTCAACGCAGTGGAAAAACCAGTCTAACTACTCAACCATACAAGCCATTGGCGTCGGCGAAGATTTGTACATGCTTGGACGCTCCAAGTCGGGCATGAACACGCTTCGTTACAACCCAAAATCTGATCAATGGGATGAAGTCGCATCCAACGATCCAATGTGGTCTGATGACAACGGCTGGGATGATTTATCCAATAGCGATACTATCCAGGCGGTTAGCACTGGACAAGACTTGTATCTGTTTGCTCGCGCAAACTCAGGAATGATTTCACTTCGCTTTGACCGCGATACCGATCGTTGGGTGCTAATTGCGTCAAATAACCCGTCATGGTCGGATAAAAACGGGTGGGCAGACTTGGCCAACTATTCCACGATCCAAGCGGTAGCCGCCGATGGCAACTTATACATGCTTGCTCGTTCCAACTCCGGCATGATCACACTTAAGTATTCTTCTGATTCGGGTTCTTGGGACACGCTCTCACCCGACTATCCTGGTTGGTCAGATAAAACAGGCTGGAGTGACTATACCAACTACTCAACGATACAAGCAGTAACTACGGGCAACGAATTATATCTTTTGGCAAGATCAAATTACGGTATCACGACACTGCGTTATAACAGCGACTCAGATCGCTGGGAAAACATAGCAGCCAATGATCCCAGGTGGTCAGACTATGCAGGCTGGAATGAATTTTCCAAATACTCAACTATCCAGACTGTGGTTTTCAACGGCAAGTTGTTTCTTATAGCACGAGATAAAGAAGGCATGACGACGCGCAGCTATGATGCCACCATGGATGAATGGACCACGACCAGTAAAGTCCGCGCCGAGCACTAACTAGCACCGCTCAAGCTAGTTCCATAAAAAAAAGCACAAAAAAGCCGCCCGAAGGCGGCTTTTCATAACACACTAGCCTTAATTAACTAAGGCTTATCCACATACCCTTAGTCAGGCAGGTGATCGTTGCTGATAAGGCCACGATAAATCAAAGCACCAATAATGGCACCGGCAATTGGCGCAGCCCAGAATAACCACAGTTGCTCAACCGGGGCACTGACTGAACCGACACCACCATCACCGAACACATACGCGATAACCGCATTAGCAGTAGATCGAGCAGGATTAACACTGGTGTTAGTGACAGGAATACTGATTAAGTGAATCAGCGTTAAACCAAGACCGATAGCCAAACCACCCATTGCAGGAGCCGCTTTACGCGCAGTCGCACCCATGATGATGATAAGGAATACGGCTGTTAAAACAACCTCAGCAATGATCGCAGCCAACATGGTGTAGCCGCCTGGTGAGTACTCACCATAACCGTTCGTCGCGAATGTTCCCGCTCCGTCTGCAATGGCGAAACCGTCTGCACCGGAAGCAATCATATAAATAGTGTACGCACCCAACACACCACCAATAACCTGAGCGATGATGTAACCCGGAGCGTGTGCCGCGGAGAAACGTCCGCCAAACGTCAGACCAAGTGTTACTGCAGGATTAAAGTGACCACCAGACACATGGCCAACTGCGTATGCACCGGTCACAACGGTTAAACCGAACGCGAGACTAACACCGACGAAGCCAAGACCGAGGCTAGTGCCATTGCCGCCAGTGCCGAAGTCAGCCGCTAATACAGCAGCGCCACAGCCTCCCAATACTAACCAGAACGTCCCAAAAATTTCAGCAAATAGTGCCCTTGCCATCATAACTAGCTCCTACCTTTTTTTAGTTAACTACGAATGGAGAAAATGTCTTACCTAATTTTAGCCAACAGAACACAGTACCTTCACAAAACATTTAGTATTAAGCAATGATGAGTATCACGTGGCTACACGAATCAACCGATTAAACCTACCTTGGTTGTACAACTATCCAATTGAAAAACAGTATCGAAACAACAGTCGAATCGATAAACACTTAATCAATAGAAAAAGATCAAAAAATCTCGACGAAACAAATCAGACTCAGTCAAAAAACTGTCATATATTGCAACAGCATCCGAACAACCTGACCCGTTTGTCATACGCCCGAATTATTACAGCTAGCCCAATATCTATGTGTATCCTTTTGTGAAATTGGCCTTGAATTGAGAAACTATGTAAATCAGACTGAGAATGACTGCCAATTGTTGGGCTCATTTATCTTTTTTAGTCACTTCGCGCCACAACCACGGCTCTTTACGCTTGCCTTAATCCACTCTAGTCTAGTTGATTAAAAACGAAACGCTATTGACTCAGTCAAACAAACAAAAACAAAACAACAAAGTTGAAAATCAAAGACACAAAAAAAACGGCTGCCTTTTCGCGCTGCAATCGTTATCGATACCGTCTGGAACGTGCATGGGATAAACGGATATCGCGTCAATCCACAGTAGCATTCGTGGGCTTAAATCCATCCACGGCAGACGCAAACAAGGATGATCCTACTATTCGAAAATGCACTGCATACGCGCAGCGCTGGCAATACAAAAAACTCATTATGGTTAACCTCTTTGCGTGGCGAGCGACTGATCCTATTGATTTACTGGCGGCCGATGAGCCCATTGGAAAATTGAACAACCGCCACTTGGATGAAGCCATTGCGCAAAGTGCTTTGGTACTGGCGTGTTGGGGTGAGCACGGGACTTTGCTGAACCGATCAGCAGAATTCAGACAACAGTACGCTCGGCGACTTTACTGTCTTAAAACCAATGCATCAGGCGAACCCACCCACCCGCTTTACCTGCCAGCGACGCTCAGACCAGTAAAACTGACCAAAATATGAACTATTCCAGCAGATAGCTAACTGTGCTCGTCCATCTGCGGTACCATGCGATCTGAACAACTCGGTTCCATCAGGATTAAAAGGGAACGAAGTGAGACGCTTCGGCTGCCCCCGCAACTGTATGTAATGAGTGGCTCAAAATACCACTGAACACGTCCGCATACGCCGGATTCAATTTGGGAAGGTAGAGTCACAGTCTTAGACGCAGTCAACCTGGCAACAACACCAGGAAAACTGCTCGCTAGGAACATTGCCAGCCAGGAGACCTACCGTGTTGAGTTTTTAACCGCCAAACGGGGTTGTTTGGTAGGCATGTCCTGTAACGCTATTGCGTTTCATCGTGTCCCATAACCCTCACTGGCCCTTTAAGGATTGTGCGGGTTGCGCCTTCTTTATCTAACATACCGTTCTAACTCGCCTCGTTTGGGCAGCCGCAATTCAGCCATGCAGTGCGCAGTCCGAATGTATTTTGGGTTGTGCCTGAGCTTATGTTGTACGCCTATAGCGTATGGGCAAAGCGATGAGCTGGAAACCATCACTGTCGTCTCCACACCTGAAAGTGAAACAGGCGATGTCCAGCACGAAGAACATACCGGCAGCCACCGACGCATTCCTAAAACCGAGCTACAACGACAAGACGTCAATCTGGGTGATATTCTGGCCAACGAAACTGGCGTGCAATTTCGCCAAGTGGGTGGCCTTGGTGCGCTAAGTACGGTGACCTTACGCGGTGCCAGTTCCCAGCAAACAGGCGTGTATCTCGACGGCATACTGCTAAACAGCGCCAGTAATTCTATTGTTGATCTCTCGCTGCTCGACCTATTGAATCTTTCCTCTGTTGATGTTTATCGCGGGTCAACGCCTGCCCAGCTGTCAGGCAGTAATATTGGCGGTGCGGTCAACTTGCGAACAATCAGCGCCAGAGACGAGGGTCCCGCCACCAGTGGTGCGCTAACCAGTGGTAGCTTTGATACGCATCGAGCACAGTTTGCACATCGTTCAAGCTATCGACAATGGGACGTTGTTGCAGCAGCAAGTCACGAAGTCAGCAGCAACCGTTTTTCTTTCACTAACGATAACACCACACCACTTAACCCGAACGACGACCGGCAAGAAAAACGCAACAACGCTCCGGTGTCCCGACTGAGTGCATTAAGCCGTGTTGGCCTGCAATGGAACGCAGATGCAAGAACCGACATGCTAATACAAGTTTCTTCACGTGATTTAGGTGTGCCTGAATGGCGTAACAGCGCAAACAATGAAGCGAGCTTTGATACCGATAAGTTTGAGTTTCATTTAACTAATCGCATTGATGGTATTGGTGACTGGAATACGTCTTTGTCATTGTTTCAACACTTTCACCGTAATCACTATCTCGATGCGAGAAGTCAAATTGGGCTCGGTGCGCAGGATATCCAAAGCACAGGTGACACAACCGGTTTAAAGACCTACTGGGAACGCATTGGTGATCGGGGCACCTTGTCATTTTCAGCGTCTGTGCGCAATGAGACCTTTGAATCGCGAGACGAGCTCAGCGTCAATCAAAACTACGATGTCAAAAGGCGCTCCATTCAATCAAATGTGCAATACGCACTGTTTACTGCCAACGACAAGCTGCTGATAACACCGTCACTGCGCATGCAAATTATCAACGACAATTTTGCAGCGAACGCCAACAATAACGCCAGTCGAAATGCACGCAAATTCAGCCCGCAAATTGGTGCACGCTACACCGTTAATGACAAGCTTAACGTGCAATCCAATGTGGGCAAGTACGTCAGAGAACCCAGTTTCTCCGAGCTCTTTGGCAGCACCGGGCTTATTATCGGCAACCGAAATTTGTTACCTGAAGAAGGTATCAATGCCGATCTTGGCGTCAGCTATCAGCAATCAGATAAATACACTTTTACCGCGTCGATTTTTGGTGGCTGGAAAGACGAATTGGTCCTGTTGGCGTTTGATTCACAAGGCATAGGTCGAAGCGTGAACACAGGCAAGGCTAACGTGTTTGGTGTGGAACTAGGCAATGACTGGCGCGTTAACAAGCAGCTTTCTTTTCGGCTGAACACAACGTATCAGCAAACCCGCAACTTTTCCGCTAACCCGGCATTAAACAAAAAAGAACTGCCCGGCGAGGCTCGCTTGAGCGCTCATGCAAAACTGCAGCACGTTAAGCACGATATAAAAACGTGGTTTGAAACCAACTACAAAAGCGACTACTACTACGACCCGGCAAATTTACTGCCCGCATCTGGATACTGGTTACACAATGCCGGTATTGAGTACCAATGGAACAAGCTGCAACTAGGCCTGACCATAAACAACATCGGCAATGACAACATTGAAGATTTTAATGGCTTTCCTCGTCCCGGGCGAGCCTACTTTGTTTCTATTAACTACCGGCTATAAAAGCCAACTTACCCATCGGAGAAAAGATGATCATTAAAAACACATCAGTAGCCAGGAAGTTTGCACTGCCATTTATTTTATCGGCAACCGTTGCTCTGGGTGCGTGTAGCTCTAGCGACGACGATGCCGACATGAGTGATGGCGACACCGATGGCATCTCAACGTCTGGCGATACAGATGCAGAAGGTGGCCAGGACGCAGGCAATAGCACTGATGGTGAGACTGGCGGTGATACTGACGGCGATAACGGAAACGACACCGATGGTGGCACAAACACAAACGTAGACTCGTTTGCGTTTACGGCAACAGCGTCATTTCCCACCGGTCAAATAGAACGTATCTCCCTTGCCGAAGGCACCGTCGATGCAACCTACCCTGCAACCATGAGCGACATTCGCGTTGAAAGCTTTGGCGATAGTATCTATCAGCTTGGCCGATTTCAGCTTGATTCACTCACAAAACTCAGCGCTACCGATACGTCGGTTGTTGAGTACCAGTATTCACTGACCACACCAGACGTTTCTGCTAATCCGCATGATGTTGTGTTTGTCGATGAGACCAAAGCTTACGTATTGCGCTACGGCAGTCCGACTATCTGGATCATCAATCCATCAGCGACCACCGAAGAAGAATTTAAAATTGGTGAGATTGATATTTCTGCCTACGACCCTGATCCGTCCGATGACGATTTATCACCGAACGCCACATCAGGTGTCATTGTTGACGACAAGTTATTCGTTGTAATGCAACGCCTGACCGGATTCAACCCGATTGAAACGGGCTATGTTGCTGTGTTCGACGTAACCACCGACACCGAAATCGATACGCGTCAAGGCGATAGCCTGATGGGTATTCCACTGAACAGTTTGAACCCAGCCGACATTCGCTTCAACGAGGCCACTGACGAAATTTTTGTCACTGGGCGCGGCAATATTTTTGTCGAATTCAACATGCTTGAAGCAGATCCGTACTCTGGTGGTCTGTTCGCTATTGATGCCGATACCTATGCGCTTAGTCAGCGACTCGACGACGGTGACCAAGCTAACAACAATGGGTTCATTGCCGAAACGCTGGTTGTTAGCGACACCAAGGGTTACGTTGCTATGTATGCCAACGCGGCACCTGATGATGGCAGCCCGCGAACGAAACTGTATACCTTCAACCCTTCAACCGGCATCATGGGTGAACAGGTGGGCTCTGTGGTGAGCCAGGAAGTGGCAACGCTCGACGTGGGCAGTGATGGCAATGTCTGGATGGGTGTTAACAGTGCTGATGCGCCAGGATTTGTACGACTCAATGCTGAGGATGACACATTGATTGAGCCGTTCATCCCAACATCGTTTGCCCCATTGAATATTATTTTTCTAGACATTGAACAATAATCGTGGAAGCAGCAATACTCATTGCTCGTTTTAAAAGCACGTTGAAACAGCATTTCAGTCATAATTGCGCATGCGCTCCGACAGCCGACTGATCATACTGTTAACTATGCTGGTTACTGCACTTGCAGTAACCAGCTTGATTTTCGGTAGTGAATCGATATCCGTTCTTGCGGCAGTTTCCGATCAATTCAGTGATCCCAACTCCACCAACGCCGTCATTCTAAGGGAAATCCGTTTTCCAAGAATGATTATCGCGGCCGTCATTGGCGCATCACTGGGGTTATGTGGTGCAGTTATGCAGGGATTGCTGCGCAATCCTTTGGCAAGCCCGGGTCTTATTGGCAGTTCAAGTGGTGCTGCACTGGGTGCGGTTAGTGTTTTGTATTTCACCACGGGTATCGGCTACACACAGTGGGTCCCCGTTGCAGGAATGAGTGGCTCTTTAATCGCTACCGTGCTGGTTTATATACTCGCGGGTCGAAGTGCGGGAATCACCACGTTGATATTGGCAGGAGTTGCGATTAACGCACTGAGCACGGCCTGCCTGTCGTTGCTACTCAATCTTGCGCCAAGTCCTTACGCCGTTCAGGAACTGTTGTTATGGACATTAGGTGATCTGACCGATCGAAGCCTCAAAGACCTGTGGTTGTTACTCCCTTGTACTTTTCTTGGCTGGGCTTTGCTCATTGGGGTCGGTCGTCAACTCAACGCACTGACGCTGGGGGAATCAACCGCGCGCAGTCTTGGCATAAAATTAAACCCGCTTCGTTGGCGAGTGTTTATCGCGGTATCGCTTGCTGTGGGTGCCGCAGTGTCGGTTGCAGGAATGATCGGCTTTATAGGCCTTGTTGTGCCCCATCTGTTGCGCCCCTTAGTTAATCATGAACCTGCTCGACTGCTACCGGTTTCGGCTCTAGCAGGCGCGGCTGTGTTGCTGGCAGCCGACATTGGTGTCAGGTTAATACCCACAGACCAACACTTAAAAGTTGGAGTGTTGACCGCGTTGGTTGGCGCACCATTCTTTTTTTATTTAATCATCAGCTCAAGGCATAAGTACAACGGGTAATTTATGTCCTCACAACAAACCAGACTTCAAGCAGACCAGCTGAGCGTGCAAATTGCTGGTGCGACGATACTCAATAAGGTCTCCATGCACGCCGATTCCGGTGAAATGATTGGCCTGATCGGCCCTAACGGCGCTGGCAAATCCACATTGCTTTCCTTGTTAGCCGGACTGAGCACACCAGGCTCTGGCACCGTTCTTCTTGACGGTGAAGACATTGCATCTATCGAATCAACTATCAGGGCACGCTCAATTGGCTGGTTGCCGCAAATGGGTGAAATCCATTGGCCACTGAGTGTTCACAGGCTGGTCAGCCTAGGCCGATACCCGCATTTATCTGCCTGGCAAAAATTGAATGCTGAAGATGAATACGCCATTAAACACGCACTGCACGTAACAGACTCCACCCACTTAGCGAATCGCGATGCAACAACGCTGTCGGGTGGCGAGCGAGCCCGGGTGTTAATGGCACGCGTGCTGGCCGCAAAACCCAGCCTGTTATTAGCCGACGAGCCCGTTTCATCACTGGATTTAAAACATCAGATTCAAACCATGGACATGCTGCGCGAATTCGCATCCGGTACTCAGGCCTGCATTGTGGTGTTGCACGATCTTTCTCTGGCCTGTCGTTACTGCGATCGCTTATACCTTATCAATGAGGGATACGTTCAGGCACACGGTAATGCTGCTACTGTTCTTAGTAACGAGAACATCAAAGCAGTATACGGAGTCGAAGTCATTACAGGGTGTGACACTATTCCGTGGATAGTGCCTCATAAGCTGGCAAACGATCAGGCAAACATCGAGGCAATAAAAAAAGCTGACTAGGCAGACTTTCTGGAATGCTCGTTTAGCAGCTGAATGAATTCTACATCGGGTACTGGCTTGGAGCAGTAATAACCCTGGTACTCTTCGCAGCGCAGGGCCTTGATGTGGGCCAACTGATGATGCGTTTCAATGCCTTCGGCAACCACGTTTAAGCCAAGATCGTGCGCCAAAGAAATAACCGCTTTTACAATCGGCATTCTATCTGTCACGCCCTTAATTTCTTTAATAAAAGAGCGATCAATTTTTAGCTGATCCAATGGAAATCGCTGTAAGTAACTCAGCGAAGAATAACCAGTGCCGAAGTCGTCAATAGAAATTTTCACACCCAGGTTCTTTAATTGTTGAAGCTTGACGATATTGGTTTCAGCATTTTCCATTATCATGTTTTCTGTCAGTTCAACAATCAGCGAGTCAGCGGGTAAGCCACTGTCGTCGAGCGCTTTTTGCACTATCGCGATAAAGTCCAGCTCGTGTAGTTGACGAATAGATACGTTAACTGCAATCCTGAAATCATCGTAACCCAACTCACGCCACTCTTGCGCTGCTCGGCAGGACTCACGCAATACCCATTCTCCGATCGACACAATCATGCCAGTGTCTTCGGCAAGTGGAATAAAATTGACCGGGGAAATCAAACCAAACTCGGGGTGTAACCAGCGCACTAAGGCTTCCGCACCGACAATATCGCCACTTGCCACATTGACCTTGGGTTGAAATACCAGAAAAATCTCACCATTTTCAACCGCCGTACGCATACCGTTTTCCATGCTTAGAAGCTCACGGGCTTTTTCATCCATTTGCTCAGCATAAAAAGCATACTGCGTATCCCGACGCCCCTTCGCATGCAGCATGGCTGTTTCGGCATCATTGATTAAATTTTCAACGCTGGCAGTCAGTTTGGACAACGTTGACACACCAATGCTTACCGTCAAATAGATATCCTGATCAGCAACTGTAAACGGTTTTTCAAGTACTTCAACAAATTCGTTTAACAGATTGGTAAGCCCTTCCTTTTGAGATACAACGCAAGCAATGGGCATAAGTATGCCGAAGCGATCGCCGCCTACTCGAGCAATGGATGTTTTAAGCGCATTACCGGCTTGGCACTGAGAATCAACCGGTGCATTATCGAACGTACTTTTTAAACGCTCGCTGAATGCCCAAAGCACCTCATCACCGCGCTCTGGCCCCAAAGAATCGTTGATCGCTTTAAATCGATTGATATTGAACAACAACAGGGCTGCCTGACTATCAGATTGCTGCACACTTTCAAGTGCCGTTCCGAGTTCTTTGGTAAAGGATAACCGGTTAGGTAAATCGGTCAGTGGGTCGAAACTGAGCATACGTTTCAGGTAAGCGCGTGAAGAAAGCGTGTTGCGCATACGTAGTGCTAACTCACTTGCATCAACTGGTTTAGACAGAAAGTCAGTTGCGCCCAACTGCAATGCCTGTAATTTTGTGTCTGCATCCTCCGATGAGGTTAGAACGATAACCGGGACGTTTTTAATATCATCATCGAGACGCATTTCTCGTAAGATATCAAAACCAGTAACTTCTGGCATAACCAGATCAAGTAGCAACACGTCCGGCACATCGGCTTTAATGGTTTCAACCGCCAGTTTTGAATCAGAAACGGAAACAAACCGGTTATAGCCCTCGGCTTCAAGGTGAACCTGCAACACTTCCATGTTCAACGGCTCATCGTCGATCATCATGATCTTGGCGTTGCCCATGAGCGCAGTGGCTTGAGCAATAGCATCTTCCGGTGTTTTATGTGACGTCATATCACTCACAATTCTCACTCACAATTCGCTCTAGCTTGATTTGGCATTAAAAATCTGGCCAATGCTGGCTTCACGCAGATTTCTCCAGCAAGGTATCCCAACCCCGTTGCACTCGTCCTGAGTAATACTCAACGGCGTCAAAGTCTTGTTTAACTCGATCAGCATCTTTCGCTTTCGCGCTGGTTTCCAGCGCTGTCGCCAAGCGCGTAAAGCCATCAAACCCGACATTGCCTCCTGAGCCCTTAAGCCAGTGCGCCAATTTGGCAACGGTGTCAAAGTCCTCATCCGACAGCGCAGACCGAAATTCCACCAGTTGCTCTTCCAGTCTGGGTATAAACTTCATCACAATACTTCGGAAGCGAGGATTGTTCATTGGCAGCGTACTGTAAACCGGCTCTCCCTCGTCTTCACCACTCTTAGCGGCCCCGCCCGGCGTTGATACACCGTTTGTTAACACGTTAGTGTTTGCAGACGTCTGTTCAGTGTGATGGTGCACAGTTTCCACACCAGTAGAGTTACTGTGAACTTTATCGAAACTGATGCGACTATGGATATCTTTGATCACATCGAGTTTGTCTTTGACAGTGTCGGCATCATTGCTCTTGGCCGCGAGTTCAAGTTGGGCAGCCGGCTGCGCAAACTCGGCAAAACCAACAGTGCCTCCAGAGCCTTTCAACCAATGCGCTTGTTTTGCCAAAGCATCAAAATCGCATTGCTCAAGGCACGTGTTCATCACCTGCATCTGCTCTTCCAACCGCACAACAAACTGTTTTGCGATGGCTTCAAATTTTGGATTCTGCTGAGCCATGGTGCTATAAACCGGCCCATCATTGTCTGTTGCCAGATTAGTGGTCACGGCTGAGGGCTGTGCGTTCGATACAGTCTCAGCATCTTCGAGCGAATAAGTGCCGCCAAGTAAATCTGCGAGCAGTGCTGTGAGTTCATCCAGATTGATGGGCTTGGTCATGTAATGAGAAAACCCGGCATCCAATACCCGTTGCTCATAACCTTTCATAGCATTGGCCGTTAGCGCGATAACGGGTAGCTTAATGCCCTGCTCTCGCATTGCAGCCACAGCTTGATAACCGTCCATGACCGGCATTTGAATATCCATAAGTACAACATCAAACTCATTGGCAATGACTTCGTCCAAACCTTCTTTACCGTTTTCGGCCGTGACAATGTCAATACCCAGGTCGCCAAGCACAACCGAAAGAAGTTCACGATTCTCAGGGCCATCGTCAACAACCAAAGCACGACATTTGGGAAACGTCCAGGACCGGGAAGCTTGAATTTCGATCTCAGTAAAAGACGCATAAACCTGTTCGATGCTCATCATTGGCGTATCACCAATATCGCCCACCGGTAAAGTGAGCATAAATGTACTGCCCTCACCTTCAACACTGGTGACGATAATGTCGCCATTCATGGCAAGCGCAAGCTTGCGACTGATTGACAGCCCCAATCCAGTGCCACCGAACCGACGGGTGATAGACGCATCAGCCTGGATAAAGGCTTCAAAAATAGATGAAAGCTGTTTTTCGCTCATACCAATACCGGTATCCATCACCTTAACAAGCATGCGCGGATCTTCAGGGGTGGCATCGTATTCCAAACGCACACGGACTTCGCCTTGCTCGGTAAACTTAATCGCATTACCAATCAGGTTGGTGACAATTTGGCGTAAGCGTGAAGGATCACTCATGATGTGAGCAGGTAAATCGTTCGCAACTTCAATGTTTAAGTCGATGCCCTTTTCACTGGCTTTGACTTTCAGGACATGTACTACCTCATTGGAAATGTAGGCGGCCTTACAAGGAATAGCTTCAACTTCCATTGCACCGGACTCAACCTTTGACAAGTCCAGTACATCATTAATCAGCTCAAGTAAATGAGTACCACTATTGGATATAGTATTAAGATGGCGGATACGATCATCTTCACTGGTATTGGTACCGCGTTTTAACACTTCGGTAAATCCCAATATAGCCGTCATCGGCGTCCGTATTTCATGACTCATGTTTGAAAGAAAGGCGGTTTTAGCCTCGTTTGCCGCTTCTGCCTCTTCCATTGATTGGCGCAGCAGCAATTCTTTTTCTTCCAGAAGCGTTACGTCACCCATACTAATAAGTACGCCACCAACCTTGCCTTTCGCGCCCATCACCGGAGAACAGTTGACAATAAATTTTCTACTTTCACCTTCCTTGTCCACGTAGCCAACCATGTCCATCCGAGTTGGTTTCGCCGAGGCAAAAGCTTGTTGCCACGGATAAGTTGGGTTGTCCTCGTTTTCTTGTACCCAGGGCAAAGAGTCGGCTCTTACTCCAAGCAAGTCATCCGCCGGCTTACCATTTAATTCAGCAAAAGCCGCATTGGCCAGAACCACGTTGCCACGCCCATCGAGCACCAGCAATGATTCTGCAATGGTATCCAGTGCAGAACGAACCCGGGCAGGAACCGCTGTAGACGGGTTAAGTTCTTTAAGCATTTTGCCAAGGTAAAAGTAAAACATCGGAAAACTTATTAAGCCGATAAAGGCCATCAAGCTAAATGTTGATTGCCGTACTTTATCCCATAGCGAGACTTTCTTTGGTACTGCAAATTGAAAATGCATTTGCCCCCATTCCTGATCACCACGCAGTAAGGGTACGCTGACAATCGAGCCAGAATTAAATGAGGTTAGCAATGCATCAGAAGCGCCCGCTGACTGGTTTGTATAACTTGCGGCTTCATCAGTGTCTTCATTGAAACCGAAAAACACACGGCTTTTATCTGAAGCACGTTGCAATTCAATGGCATTAAGATCAGGGTTTCGCGCAACAATAAATTCCAGAGCACCCCGCATACCAGCCAGATCACCGCGTTTTAACAATACCGAATTAGTGGAAGATACCGCTTCGGCAAGCGCAACTCGACCGTCCATTTGCGCACCCGCACGATCAGGGACAAAGCCCAGATACATCGACAAAAGCACAACAGCCGTTAACAATGAAGACAAACCAAAGGCGATATGAAACCGCGGAGAGAAAGACGGCAGTCGTCGATAAATTGATTTTAATTTTGTCAACATGCTCGCTTCAATGACACCCGATGATGATAAACGCAGGCTCACCGCATTCGATCAGAATCGACGCTGCGAAAAAACTGCCTATACACAGATGAAATCGGCAACAAGCCACAAAACTTCAGTTTTTTGTGAAACCCCGCCTATTCAGCGTGTAAGCGTGAACAACCACGCAAAAAACAGTCTGAGGGAGACAAGAAGAACAGTTCAAGTCAATTTAAATTCAGGACGAGAAGAAATCGACCTGGCAACGTACACCACTGGGGATTTTCAGTTCAGGGTTATCAAGCACCAATCGCACACCAAAGGTAGCGCTGGCCGCGTCCGACACTGCATCGATTCGGCGTACTTGTGCATCCAGTACTTTGTCATCATAACCAGGTGCTAATAAGGTGACACCACCACGCATACCTGATTCTATTTGGCCAAGGTAATCCAATGGCACGATAACCTCTATATGCAAGGGGTTTAATTGCGCAATTTCAAATACCGGGTCATTGTCAACGTATTCACCCGCCGATTTATACCGTTCTACCACCGTACCTTCAATTGGACTGACGATCATGCGGCGCTCCAGGGCGGCGCGTTCGCGCTCAACACGCAATTGTGCTAAACGTTGATTCTCTTCTTCTTGTCGAAGTTGTAAACGGGCAATGCGTGTTTCAGTTTCAACCTGATCCATGTTCTGCGCAGAGATAGACGATGTTGCCAACAAGCTGGCATTGCGTTTTCTGGTTCGTTCACCAAACTGTGCGGTTGTTTTACGTAAATCTACAGCCGTGGCTTGGGCTGCGATCTCTTCAGCGATAGCCAATGAAGCAGATTCAACCCGGGATTCTAATGTTGCCATAACGGAACCACGACCAACAAAATCACTGCGATCATAGCTGGTTGATGCAATAAGCCCGGGTACCGCAGAACCCAGACGCACGACTGCACTTGGCTCGACGACGCAATCCAGTCCGGACAATACCTCTCGGCCAGCATTGATAGGGGGTGCGACCAGGGTGGTAAGAACAACTGTACCCATGCACAATGCAAACGGTAAAACGCCAGCGCGTAGACCAGATTCAGGCGCACTAAACTTGCGCGGCCTAAACCGATTCACCCATCGTTCCATCATGTATTTTTTAATCATTCGCTTATCGCTAAACCGTTAGTTGCTTAAGCAGAAGTTGCCTGGTAGATCGCCACCATCTCTTGCCCAATGATTCAGGCTGATGATGCAATGTGACATAGGCCCTACCCCCGATGCCTGCTATTGCCGCATCGCTGGGCAATGCAAGCTCAATATGAAACACTTTTTCCAGTGTTTTCAATTGTTCATCTGTTTGCGAAGCAACTGCTATGCCGCCCCGGCCATCGTAAGCGAGCGCCGGGCTTGGCAATGTGTTTGAAGCGGCAGGCGTTTGACGCGTCAAAGTAGCCGCCAGCGATTGGTCAAAACGATCAGCAAGCCTGACGTTGACTTGGTCAACCCCCGCCTGAAACCGTTCCATTCGCTGCTGCGTTAGTACTGCCTTTACAACAAGGTCTTTTTTATTTACGACGTGGGCAAGAAGATCGCCCTGCTGCACGTGACGACCTTGGAGAACCAAACGATCATCAATGACAAACAGCCCATGGATACCGGCAACCACGTCCAAATCCCTAATACGAGTATCAAGACTTTCCACCCGCAATTGCAACGATTCGATGTCTGCCGACAAGCGTTGCGCCTCTGCGGTATTCCGCTGTTGCGCCGAGCGGTAATTGATTTGAGTGGCGTTCAGTTCTGCTTGCGCAACTTGCAAGGCTGTATGGAGTTGCGGCGCTCGTAAGCGCATCAACACTTGACCCGCCTCGACAACGGTTCCGGGTTGCACCACGAGTTGTTCAACAAGCCCCGATTCAGCAGCGAATACCTGAGCCTGGTTGGGCACCCACACAACTCCTTGTGTTCGGGTTGATGATGGCATTGGCATAAAACCGATCAGCAGCGCTAATACGGCAACAAAACCCATTGTCATCACTATAGAACGCTGCCTTACGCCGTTAAGTTCGGGAGCGTGTATTAAGTAACGACGTAACTTTAACGCGGGGTTAATCAGCAATTGATACAGCGCAAACAACGCAAGTGCCACACCCAGCACCAGGTACTCTGAAGCAAGAAATAACGCAATCACAACAGTAATAATGCACCGGTAAGCAATGGACAGAATGCCGTAAGAAAGCAGCCATTTTTTCTCCCCTTTTGCACTGACCGGTGACTTCGCATCTGTAACTTGAAAAATATTTTTTCTAACCAGGTAGCGACAGTAGGACTGTGCGCGTGAGTACAAATTAGGGATATCAAGCCAATCCTGCAACATATAATAGCCATCGAACTTTAACAAAGGATTAGCATTAAACATGATCGTGGCCGCTGAGCCCATCACAAACAGAGCAAAGCCCATATCGTGCAACAAACCAGGCTGCACCATTAAAAATACAAACAAGCCAATTGCGGCTAGCAAGCATTCAGCAAGCATACCTGCCGCACCCACCAGAACACGCTGTGCGCGACCCGGAAACATCCACGCGTCAGATGCATCAACATAAGGGATAGGCATCAGAACTAAAAACGTAATGCCGGTTTCATGCACCGCGCCTCCCCATCGCTTGATGACCATAGCGTGCGCCAGCTCATGGATAGCTTTTAAGGCCGGATACATCAGCAAATAAAGCCACCAGTGAGTCGGCGACGCAGCAACGCGCTTAAACTCGGTATAAATAATCGGTGCATTAACAATGGCTGCCGTCAACGCAACAGCAAGCACACTTAGCACAGTGACTAAAAGCCAGCGGCTAAAAAGCCATGGCAGCTTATCAACAATGACACCAAGCCAGCCATCAGGGTTATGTAAGGGAATTTTTATAGCTAAAGGATTACTGTAACGTGTTTTTTTTAGATTCGATTTTTGTTTGTAATACTGTGCTACCAAACGATCTTGTTCGTTCTGCAAGCCCAGACTCAGCAAGCCGTTAAAACACATTGGTGCAAACCAATCAGTGATTTGCTCGGCTGTAATGCCCAGTTCTTCACCTTCAGCGCACAGCTGCTCTACAGTTTTATTCCCGTCGATTAAACACAGAATGTCTGTTGCGCTGGCGTTAAGCCTGACATGGTCTCCGCTGACTGTATTGCGTAAAACCAACCAACGTTCATCGCGAATGGAACGCGATTCGTATTCGATATTGGGGGACAGCGATGGCTTGCAACGCTTGAACGTATCCCAGTGATTGTTGCCAGATGCGTCGACCGAGCTCATGACAGGCCCACTTTCCAGCTAAGGTATCGCAGGCGCGCTAATAGTTTATGCGTATAAACCCAAAACAGCGAGCGCGAGCCAACTTCAACTTTGCCCACTCCTTCCATTCCAGGTTGCAAGGCACTGGCATCCCCAGCGATGGTTGCCGGAATACGAAATGCCGCACGGCCTTTTTCTGATACGGCAACCGGTAACACGTCACCGAGCTTCGCATCCCACTGAGTTGTCGGTAAAGCTGCCATCCTCAGTTGCGCCAATTGCGTAGGCTTAACGAAGCCGATGTCATGCTCATCAACCTCCAGCACCAATCGGTACTGTTCGGCAGAACCAATTTCAAACAGAACGTCGCCCATTGCAACCGGTGCGCCCAACGATTGTGTCAAATCACCATCAAGCAACACCCCATCAAACGGCGCACGAAGTTCACTGCGCCTTATTTGTTCTTGTAGCAGCGCGATTTCGGCATCAATTCTTTGCACATCGGCACGCAGTCGACTCAGCTCACTACGATCATGCAGCGCCAGCGCTTGCGCGTATTCCTGTTCGTTTTTGGCTTTTTCGCTACGCCACTTATCGACAGCTAATTGCAGGTTATGATCGTCCAGCGTGGCCAGCAAATCACCTTTGGATACAATTTCCCCTGCGCGCGCATGTGCCGATAGAATGAACCCGTCTTGAGGCGCTACCAGCACTTGTCGATCTGAAGCTTCTATGTAAGCTTCAGCCGAAATTCTATGCGTACCCGGCACAATGAAAGATAACAACAACGCTGCAAAAGCCACCACTGCAATCCATTGTTTTGTACTCCAACGACTCCAGCTTATTAACTGGTTCCACTTGGCCGATGCCCATCGTTTGCATTTTTGTGGTGCGCCAAGAGACTGCGCATGTGCAATCTCCAGCAGTGACGCCACGCTCTTAACAGATTGCTCAATCGCATCTGCCTGGGCTGCGGAAAAATGCTCTTCGACCTCTCGCTCTAACACGAGCACAAATTGATCGCGCTGTGAGCCCGGCATAACGAAAGACAGTAAGGGATGCTCTCCCTGACTTTTAAAGTAAGATTGTAAAGCGGGTGCGGCTTCGGCATCTTCGTTGGGAAACATGGCACGACGACACGCAAGCGTGTCCTGCATCAATGCGCACATTTGCCTGGCAATTTTGCGTCGATCATCAATTTTTGACTGACCCGACATAGCAACAAGACGCAAGGTCTTACCATCGTAGCAACCCAAAGAGACCCGCAGGCAGCCACACAAGCTGGCAATAGAATTAACCAGCGTAAATGCCAGCGACGTGAATGACCCATGACGCTCAAGCGCCTGCATTAACGACAGAGAAAGCTGTGCTTCAGGACTGGATTTGCTAGCAGCAACCGTGGCTGCAACTGAAGCGCTTCCCAGCTCCAGTTGCAGAGATGCCCATTGAGCTAAACGGACAGCCGTGCTTTGCTGCAGCTCGTTGAGTTGACGGGTTCGCATCACAAAAACGTGTTCAACATGCCCGGCTTCAGACTTTAACGGCACAGACAACAGGTGCTGTTTTCCATTGGCTTTGTTATCCACATACTGTGGCTTAGCACGATGCACACAGGAGAGCACGGTGTTGTTTAGAGACTCATCGCATAACGCCGAGTCAGGACTGGAGGCACAAAGGGCTATGGTGTTATTTTGATTAACGGTATACAAGAAAATGGACTCTGCGTCCGGGAGCATTTCGTGTAACCACTGCAACCATTGCAGCTTGTTCGCGTGTGTGATTGCTGATGCCTGGCGCTGTGTTTTTGCAGCCGCTGAGGCTGCTGTGGTCATGGTAAGCCGCGCGGCGGTTTTTTCTGACTGTTTTTTTTCTGACTGTTTAATCTGCATACGACGCCGTCTTTGTCACTGGCTTGTGGGTAGCCTGAAAAAACCCTTTTTTGCTGTGGTGCAACTAATGAGCCACAGCGGCGCAAACCGGGCAAAAGCTGCATTGACATGGCAGGTAATGCTGAAAAACCCCCTAATTTGCAGCAAAGCTGGGCCAAATTTCTGCCAAAATGGCTTCTTTATCTTCTAAGAGCCACTTAATGCCTATCTCACTGTCTCGTTTGCAAGCCATCGTTGGGGACGCGAATGTGCTTGATCAGTCAGCCGTTGCACAGCGCGCGACACACCATTGGGATGCATCACCGATGCAGGCACTGGCCTTAGTCAGGCCAGCCAATACCGAGGAGCTAAGTCAGGTTGTAAAAGCGTGCCACGATGCCAATCAGCGTATCGTCACACACGGCGGCTTAACCGGTTTGGTCGATGGAAACAAAACCACTAACGAAGAGCTGGTTGTGTCACTGGAACGCATGAGCAGCATCGAGTCTATTGATGTGGCTGGTCGCACAATGACGGTCCAGGCCGGTTGCGTACTACAACGGGTTCACGAAGCCGCAAAAGATCAAGGCTTGTTGTACGCACTCGATCTTGGAGCAAGAGGTTCGTGCACAATTGGAGGAAATATCTCCACCAATGCTGGAGGCATTTCTGTGTTGCGCTACGGCATGACGCGAGAACAAATTCTGGGTCTTGAAGTGGTGCTCGCCGATGGCACCGTGCTCGACTCTATGAACGCACTAATGAAAGACAATACCGGCTACGATCTAAAGCAGCTATTTATCGGTAGCGAAGGCACACTTGGCATTGTCACGCGCGCGGTGCTCAGGCTCAGAGCAGATACCAGCACTAAAAATACAGCCATGCTGGCATTCGATACGTTTGATCAGGTTTGCGATACCCTGGCCCACATGAATGCAACAGTGGGCTCTCTACTGACTTCGTTCGAAATCATCTGGAATCAGTTTTATCGGTTATCCACTAACGCCAATGTAGGCGGCTCACCGCGAGCGCCACTACCAGATCACGCTTACGCCTATGCCATTGTGGAATCACAAGGCACTCAGCCAGAGGCCGATATGCACACCTTCGAACAAGCCATGGCGTCAGCACTCGGAAAAGACATTATTACTGATGCCGTCATTGCTCAGTCTGAGAAAGAGCGTGAGGACATCTGGACTATCAGGGAAAACGTTGACTTGTTTGCGTGTCACCATCCGACATTCAGTTATGACATCAGCTTGCCTATCAATGTCATGGACACCTACCTTAGTGATGTCAAAGCCAAGTTAACCAAGAGTTGGCCCAACATGGTCATGTATGCCTATGGGCATCTGGCAGACAGCAATCTCCATATCACCATTGCACCAGATACGAAACAAGGTGACGTTAAAGTCGACAAGCAAGGCACACTGAGCGAACAATTAACGCACGAACAACAGCAATGGAAAAGCCAGTGTAACGAGATCATGTTTAAGGCTTTACAGCCAGTGAGAGGATCGATCTCGGCTGAGCACGGCATTGGCCTTGAGAAAAAAGCCTATCTGCATTATTCACGCAGCGAGGCAGAAATCAACACCATGCGCCTGCTCAAACACACGCTTGACCCTAAAGGCATATTAAATGCCGGCAAGATAATCTAGCCAGTAGCCGCGTTGGCCAGCACGTGCCCATGCAGCCTTTTCGCTGTGGGCACCAACACAACAACCCCCAAAAAGGAAACCGCACTCATGACCAGTAATTGCTGCTCGAACCCGACCCCGTAATCAATCAGCCACCCAGTCAAACCGGGACCGACCGCTGAGGCCAACACCATACCGGCAAACACGACCGATCTTATTGCGCCGAGATGGCGCGTGCCATAAACTTCCGACCATATAGCCCCAAAAATGGCGCCGTAAAGCCCATAACAAATACCCAGCAGCAGCATGAACCCCAACAGCATGTACCCGTGTTGGGCAACCGCCAACAAAAAACACGCGACACTCAGCGGCACCAACACCATCGGCAAAAGCTGATGTGCACTGATGCGATCGATCATTTGGCCGGTCAGCAAACTGGTGGCAACGCTGACAATGGACATCATGGTGAAACCCGCCACCAGCACATTAGCGTCCCATTGTTTTAATTCCAGCAAATGCACCTGGTGAAACCACACTGAGGTACCCATAAAGCCAGGCGCCAGCACACCGCAAGTGGCCAGCCAAAACCAGGGATCACGTATTGCTTCCGCGCGAGTCCATTGCCTGCCTGTCTCAGATTGCTCTGTGGGTGCGCCTGACGGGGTTCTGTCCAGGGTAAAACACAGTCGAATCAGAGGCAGTGCCAATAAAAGAAGGGCCGCTGAACACGCCCACCATATAATCCGCCAGTCTAAGCCTGCGAGTAAACCTATGACAATAAAAGGAAAAATGGCTTCTCCTAGCTGGTGACCCGCACTCGTGACAGAAACGGCTCGGCCACGCTCCGCCACAAACCACCTACCCATGGCCGTTATCGCCGTGTGCGTCATCATGCCTTGACCGGCCAAACGCAGGCAATAAATCGCCACCACGAGACTGGGCACACTGCGAACCGAAGCCATCAGAGCGCAAGCCACTGCCAAACCCACGATAACCAGGCATGAAACCCACCTGACAGAGTAGAAATCGACAACTTTTCCTATGAAAACCAATGTGATAGCGCTGGCTAGAGTGCCAAGCATGTATACCGAACCAAATTCACCATGGCTTAAGCCAAATTCGGTTCGATAACCACCGGCAAACATGGCGATGAAAAACGTTTGCCCGAAGCTTGCGAAAAAAGTGAGTCCGACGCCACCAATCAACCAGCGGGCATTTTGTCGCACGAATGTTTGGAATGTCACAATGCGTCGTTTTCTAAGGTTAACTTGCGCCTGTTAAATACAAAAGCGCGCAATTTCACGTTATAATGTGGAGCTTCCGGTCAGCACGTCGTCAAAACAATAAAGACCAAGGGCT